>JAKSBJ010000173.1 GCA_022361195.1 Flavobacteriales bacterium | reverse complement strand
GATTCGTTGGCAAATTGAATGATGGGACAGGGTTCCACCCCGCCCTTCGGGTTGACATGATGACTGATCCCGGTGGCCATCGGGCACAAAGCCTGCCCTTGATGATCGTAATAGGCGTCCACAATCCCGATCGGCTTCTTGGCCCGCATTTCGGTGATGAATTGCCGGGTCTCCACCAACTCATCGTGGGACAATCCCAGGTCCACATGACTCATCGGACCGACCGGACGATACGAATGAAACCAGACATAATGTACGCCGCGATCGATCAATTCATCCAACCAGGTCTCGTTCAACAGATCCCGGATATTGGACTTGCACACGCTGGTGGCCACACCGGTCAAGAGCTTGTGACGCAAAGCCGTGTCCAGGCCTTTCATGGTGCGTTGAAAGACGTCTTTCTTTCCCCGACGCTGATCGCTGACGATTTCACGGCCTTCAATGCTGATCAGCGGGCTCGCATTGCCCAGGGCACGGAGTCGTTGGGCCACTTTGTCGGTGATCAGTTGACCGTTGGTAAAAATCTGAAAATACGCATCCGATTGATGCTCCAACAGATCCAGAAGCTGCGGATGCATGAAGGGCTCCCCGCCCAGCAACCCGAAAAAGCTGTTGCCGTGTGCTTTGGCGTCGTCGATCAGTCGGTTCAATCGATCCAGTTCGATGCTCTCCCGCGGGGATTCCACATCCACCCAGCAACCCTGGCAGCGCAGGTTGCAGCTGTTGAGGATGCTGAGATAAAGGAAGGGGGGAAAGTAAATGCCACGCCTGGCCCGGCGTTTGAAGCGCTCCACCGAAAGCATGCCTTTGAATCCAAACAACCAAGCGAATTTCCACAAGGCCTTTGGATCCGTCGTACGCACCACTCGCATGGCTAGTTCAGGCAGCATCTGACCGTTTTTATTCCACGAAACAACAAAATCCGCAAATAAAATCCTGGAAGACCGATCCTTAAGCCCGGGAACCCCCTTCGACAACCCGCTATGGATATCAGCCGATCAGAGGTCCAAGGTCTCCACCGGAGTGATTTTCCCCTGGGAAACGGCGGACCAGCAGCAGAGGTTGTAAAGCAGGCGGGCGCCGACATTGGCATCCCATTCGCTGGTGCCGGGAGACACTTCCACCAGATCGAATCCGATCAGTTGCCGCCCGCTCCGGACCACCTCCCGGATCAGGGCAAGCGCCTGATCAAACTCCAGACCGCCAGGTACCGGTGTGCCGGTGTTCGGACAAAGTTTGGGGTCGAGGCCGTCGATATCAAAACTGATGTAAACCTTCTCAGGCAATGTCTCCACGATCTGGCGCATGGTTTCGCTCCAGGGTTCTCCGCGATGTTGGGCATCCTTCAGTTGAGCATCAAAAAACGTTCGGATGCGTTCGGGTTGGGACCGGATGTCATCCAGTTCCTGTTGGCAGAGATCACGGATCCCGACCTGAACCAGTTTCGTCACGGCCGGCAGTTTGAGCACATTCCACATGATGCTGGCATGGGAATACTCAAATCCTTCGTAAGCGGGGCGCAGATCCGCATGGGCATCGATCTGAAGGATCCCGAAGGCCCCCTCCTGCTCGGCTAAAGCCTGCACCAGTCCGAGCGGACAACTG
>JAKSBJ010000128.1 GCA_022361195.1 Flavobacteriales bacterium | reverse complement strand
CATGCGTAAAAAACGAACGAAAATATCGGCTGGTAAATATACCCCTGCTACATGTCCTAAATGCAAAGGGCCATTGGCGTAAGGTAAAGCTGCTGTAACTGTAAATTTGTTGTTGCTCATTTTTGCGGAATATCCAGCAAAGATAAGCTTTGTTTACGCTTTTAGGCGATAATTTTTTTTCTTTTTACAGCGGCAAAAATTGGGGCTATGAAACAGCCTTTGATCATGAGGTTCTTCATTGAGTGATTTGAGAATGATGGTACTAGGTGTTCTCTTAAATCGTTGAATAGAATATTTGAAAAAGGAATGTATATGCAATTTTGTATTGATTTTGGTCGGGTTGTGATACGCCAGAATGTCTTTATATTTAAGCAATGAAAAAAATCCGAATTGTCTCCCCTGCCAAGCAAATTGAGGCTCAACATTTGAGTTTTACTGTTGATTTTTTGACTTCAAAAGGATTTGAGGTTGAACTGGGAAAACATGCTGCTGGTCAATACCATTATTTCTCCGGAACGGATGAGGAACGTTTGTTTGATTTTCAGCAAGCCTTGGATGATGAGTCAGTCGATGCGATTTTATGTTCGAGAGGGGGTTATGGTTCGGTTCGGATTTTGGATCAATTGGATTTTTCGGCTTTTTTGCAAAAACCGAAGTTGATTTTTGGCTACAGTGACATTACGGTTTTTCACCACCATGTTCAGGCTAAATACAATTTATCTTCAGTACATTCTACGGCACCTCTCAATTTTTCATCCAATAGCAAAGAGGCCTTGGAGTCTTTGTTGAATGTTTTGAATGGGCAGCCTAATCAATATGAATTTCAGGCACATAATTTAAACCGATCGGGTCAAACAAAGGCGAAGGTAATGGGTGGAAATTTGGCCATTTTGTATTCACTCATCGGAACCGATTCGGATTTTGACTACGACGGAAAAATCCTTTTCATCGAGGAAATTGGTGAGGCGGTTTATGCGGTAGATCGAATGATGTGGAGTTTGAAAAAATCTGGGAAATTGGAAAATCTTGCTGCTTTAATAGTAGGAGGAATGACATCGATGAAAGATTCCCAAATTCCGTTTGGTAAAACGGTAGAAGAGGTCATAGCCGAAAGTGTAGAGGAATATAGTTACCCACTCTGCTTTAATTTTCCAGCAGGGCATATTGATGATAATCGGGCAATTATTTTTGGGAAAGAGGCTGAATTAAGGGTTTCAGAAATCAGTCAGTTTCGGCAGGGCTAAAGATCTTGATCTAAAAGGCCTTCATCTTCCTTTATGGCGTCAGGCTGTGCT
>JAKSBJ010000269.1 GCA_022361195.1 Flavobacteriales bacterium | reverse complement strand
GCAGGAGGCCCGGAACATTCCCGATCTGCACCGGCGAGAACCGCACGCTGCCCATCATTTTGGTGTCCGGACCTGTTCCGCAAAACGCAACAAAGCAAAGCTCGGTGATCGGCGGCACATCTTCACGCAACCGGTAAGCCGTTTTGGCGTACCGGCCAGGGCCGAAACTCAAATCGTAAAGAGTCTCAATCGCCTCGGCATGCTCGGGCGCTTCAGCAACAATATCAAACATATGATTAGTCTTTCGAAAACAGGAACTCGGATCAATCTTCCGAACGCTCTGCCCTGTTTTCGCCCCGACTTTAGGGGCAGAAGATCCACGACAAACGCTCGCTCACGCGGCTTGCACCGCCTGTGCTGCTTCGTCGTCGCAATGTGTTGCTCATAGGGCCCATGGCCTTGAATCCTCCGCTGCGCGATTTCTCGCTGCCGGGGGCATAGCATGGAGATGTTCTCAAGGTCCAGAAAAACAAAACCGGTCCTTGCGTCAAGCCTCCCATCCCCTCAGTTCCGCCAGAAAAGGGCTGGCCCCGCCCCGGCCTCTCCTTTAGCTTCTGACCCAAAGGCGCCAGCGGAGCTCAACCTACCGCCCGGCGCCACCTCACCAAACCAGGGACAGAAGAAGTCAGGGAGACGTGCCATGGGAATGCTTGAAGGAAAAGTTGTACTGGTGACAGGGGCTGCGCGGGGCATTGGCCGCGAATGCGCTCTCATCGCAGCACAACAGGGTGCAAAAGTTGTCGTCAATGATCTGGGCGGCGGCGTTGGCGGCGGTGACGAAGGCAGTGCCGGACCCGCTCAGGAAGTGGTCGACGAAATCAAAGCCGCTGGCGGCGAGGCCGTTGCCAACTCTGACAGCGTGTCCGTCAAGTCCGGCGCGGAACACATGATCCAACAGGCCATGGATGAGTTTGGCGGTCTGCACACGATCATCAGCCCGGCTGGCATTCTGCGCGACGGCATGTTCCACAAAATGTCCGACGATGATTGGGACTCCGTTCTCGAAGTGCACCTGAAAGGGTCTTACAACATCACCCGCGCGGCGGTCGAGCATTTCCGCG
>JAKSBJ010000178.1 GCA_022361195.1 Flavobacteriales bacterium | reverse complement strand
CAAACGTGCTTTTTCACGATCGATCACAATTGGTAGTTCCGGCTTTCCGGTTTCTACATCAAGCTTTAACTTCTCTACCCCTTTTACGTTTTTACGATCGAGGAATAAACGAATGTTCTCCGCCTCTTCAATCAACTTATCATACTCTACTTCTCCACTTACCTCAATATTAATTGGCGGAGCAGTTGGAGGTCCATCATCATTTTGGTCAACCGAAACCTGAACATCTGCAGGGAATCTGTTTTTTAAACCACGTGATATCTCATTCATGATCTCAGAGGTTTTATAATCCCCTCGATACTTGAATTCCGCAAAGTTGATCGTTACCCTTGCTTTATGAGGAGTATTCCCCATTACGGGTCCTTGAGCAGGATCAGAGGTTCCTTCCCCAACCTGAGCAATGATAGATTGAATAATCCACTCTTCAAAAGGCTTATCAACCGTATCTTTAATATACTCCGTCAAAATCTCCTCTTCCAAAATACGCTCAACCTCCTTAGTTGTTTGGTTGGTAACATTGATATCCGTTCCAATTGGATGCTGAATAAAAATGTTCACATATTTTGGTTGTCCTTCAGGGAAGTAAAGCACTTTTGGTGCGAAAATTCCAACAAAAACAAAGGATAAGAATAATAATCCAATTGTTCCAAAGAAGAAAGCAACTGGGCGATACTTTGCCAAAGCAAAAGCCAACATTCTTTCATAAAGCTTCTCCAATACTGGTAAAAACTTATTTTGGAACCACACTGTAGCCGGATTCAAAGCAAAGATGGTGAAGATGATCATGATTCCTGTAATCAGGAATAAATTACTCCATGCAGCACTACTCGGAATCAATAACAATCCTAATACAACGAAGATTCCAGCCCAAATCATTGGCTTTCTCTTTGATCCGCTACCTTGCTCAACTTTCATCCACATTGCTGTAAACACGGGGTTAATTACCAAAGCAACAAAGAGTGATGACCCCAATACAATGATTAATGTAATTGGCAGGTACTTCATGAACTCTCCCATAATTCCCGGCCAGAAAGCCAAAGGAATAAAGGCACCTAATGTAGTGGCTGTTGAAGCAATAATTGGCCAGGCAACTTCCCCTACCCCTTTCTTAACCGCAGTAAAGGATTCATAGCCCTCTTCCATTAAACGTTGTACGTTCTCTACAACCACAATTCCGTTATCTACTAACATACCCAAGGCAAGTACTAATGAGAAAAGTACCATTACGTTCAAGGTTACTCCCATTGACGACAAGATCAATAAAGACATGAACATTGAAAGCGGAATCGCAATTCCGACAAACAAGGCATTTCTTAACCCCAGGAAGAATAATAATACTCCAACTACCAACAATACCCCAAAGATCACCGAGTTTACAAGGTTATCCACCATCTCTCTCGTTTGACCTGACTGATCGTTTGTAACTGAAATGTTTACTCCTTCAGGAATGATTTTCTTTTCCTTAACCTCATCCAACAAAGCGTGAATTTTATCCGAAGCATCCAAAAGATTTTGTCCTGCACGCTTCTTCACATCCAGCATTACTACCGTCTTTCCTCTCTCACGCGCATATGAAGTTGTATCAGCATCAGCAAAAGCAATTGTAGCGATGTTCTTTAAATAAACCGGCTTATAATTCTCTTGCTTTACAATCACATTACCAATCTCCTCTGGAGTTTTGAACTCCCCTTCAATCTTAATGGTTCTTTTCGTTTTACCATCAAGATATTCTCCACCTGACATGGTAATATTCTCCTGCTGAATGGCATTTTGAATATCTCCAAATGAAACGTCTACTGCTGAAGCCTTTTTGTTATCCACCTCAATCTTCATCTCCATCTCCTGAGTACCACGAATATCAACCTCTGAAATTTCTTCCAGGTTTTCAATCATGTCCTCTAAAGTCTCTGCATAGTCATTGAGCTGTTGAATGGAATAGTCTCCTGAAATGTTCACATTCATGATCGGCATTTCAGACACATCCATTTCAAAAATGTTCGGCTCTACTGGCAAGTCACTTGGAAACTCCTTTTTAGCTCGAGCTTTATCAACAGCATCTTTTACATCCTGAAGAGCTTGCTTGGCCGTAACGGAGAAATCAAACTTAACTCTAATCGATGCATAACCGTCAATTGAAGTAGATAGAATCTCATCAACGTTCTTAACTGCATTTAGCTCCTTTTCAATAGGCTCAGCAATTTTGTCCGCAATAATTTCCGGTGAGTTTCCCGGATAGGCTATTCCCACATAAATTTCAGGTATCTGTAATTCGGGGAAGTTTTCTTTGGGCATACTATTGTACGAGAATATTCCGCCCACCAATATGATAAAAGTCAGAAGATATACTGTCTTACGGTTATTCACCGCCCAGGACGATATCCCAAACTCTTTTTGGTCTTTAATATCTTTCATCCTTTTTTATTGAATTTTAACTCTGTCTTTTTCAGTAATTCCTTTGGCTCCATCCAGAACCAAAATATCGCTATCAGAAAGAGATCCTGCTTTCATTGGACTGATACAAGCTTCTCCTCTATATCGTTTGTGAACTTCAACAAAGACCTTTTGAACACCATAAGTATCATTCTCTTTGTCAACCATTTTATAGACATAATTTCTGTTTTTAGTGTCCTGCAAAATGGTTTGAGAATTTACTACCAATGCACTATCTTTTACGTAATCAGTCACATTCACCTTAGCCAACTGATTTGGTAACAAAAGCGTATTGTTATTCAACTCTACAATTACCTTAAACGTTCTGTTTACAGGATCAATGTAATTTCCTTTTGTAGCAATTTGCGTAATGATTGTTGTATCATCTAATGAAGGAATTCGTAAATCAACTGCTGTTCCTACATCCACTTTTGCCAACAAGTTCTCTGACAAAGAAGCTGTTACTGTCACCTTGTCGTTATTTACAATTCGTAACAAAGGAAACTGTGGAGCAGCCAACTCACCTACATTAACCATGATATCATCAACAATTCCAGTAAAAGGAGCTCTAACAACAGTTTTCCCCTTTTGAGCTTTCATTGTTTTTAATCTTTTTTCCAAAGATTTTTTCTGATTCAAAGCTTGCTCATATTCGATTTCAACTCCCAATCCTTCATCCATCAATTTTTGCTGCTTCTCTAACATGTACTCAGCCAACTCTAAAGAAGTCTCAACCTCCTCAATATTAGAAGCAAGGATTTCAGCATTAATCGTGATCAAAGCTTGTCCTTTAGAAACTTTTTGTCCTTCTTTTACATGTATAATATCAATGGTACCACTTGCCTCAGCATTAACCATCGCGTTTTTATCAGTTTCAACAGCTCCCTGAACTTCTACTTTGTGGGAAAAGTTCTTGATCATAACCTCAGAAGAAGTAACCAAAGGCATTACCTCCTCTTTAACTGTATCCATTGCAGCAATTTGAGCGTTTACGCCTGCCAACTCTGTCTTTAAAGAATCACGCTTGCTAATTAATTGCTCTAATGATTCATTTTTTGCTTCCTCACCGGCACAAGCGATCATAAAAAGTGCCAAGCCAAGAAAGTAACTTATTCTTTTCATTGTGTTCAATTTAGGTCTCATTATTTATTGAATAGTTTGTCAAGTTCCACCTTAACTGAAAGTAATTGCATAACTGCAGCGATGTAATTACCTTCAGCTGTTAATAATTGGTTTTGCAGTTGTGTTACTTGCAATGCTCCTGCAACCCCAGTTGTTTTTCTTTTCAATTGGTTATTATAGATCGTTGTATCTAACTCTACATTCGATTTTTCTATTTCCATTAATTCCATTGCGTTTTGAAAAGAAGATTTTAATTGAAATTCCTGGAATTTCAATGTTTTCTCAAGATCTTCAAGACTGTTTTGATCTTTCTCCATTTTAATTTCAGCTTGCTGTACTTTGGCAATTTTCATCCCCGAGCTGGTCACCGGAATTTTTAGAGAGACTCCCCAAACCGTAGTTGGATACCACGGTTTATCTTCAAAAAAGTCAAATTCATTACGAAATGCATTTTGAGAATGTGTGAAAAATGCTCCCAATGAAGGATAAAATGCAGCCTTTTCGTTTTTGATGGAATATTCATCCAACTGAACTTGCTGATCAAGCATCACATAATTAGGATTATCTTTTACATTGTTGTCTGCTATGGCTGGATTATTTTGAATGATCTCAGCAACAACATCCTCAAGAGTAGCATTTAACTGGATATCTTTATCCATATCATATCCCATGCTTAGCTTCAACAAATTTTTGGCTACCTCAACCTGACGCGCCGCATTTTGTCTTGAAGCCTTAATTCGGTTATAAGCCAACTCTAATTGTTGAACTTCTTCTTTTTCAATCAAACCAGCCTCTTCATAAGCCTTTGTTTGCTTCCACATTTTCTCTGTTGAAACAACAACCGAGTCCATTAAACGAACATTTTCTTCGGCAACTAAAACATTATAAAATGCTTCTCTTACCATTGTCTTCGTTTCTTGCTTCGTTAATTCAATGGAAGTAGTGGCCATACTTTGATAGAACTTTGAAAACTTCAAAGCCACAATGTACGATCCATCAAAAATCAGCTGGGAAACATTTAAGGTCGCTGAAGTTGTAAACTCCTGTCCCATTTGAAATTCCATCACTTGTCCCGGAGGAGCTAATGGGTTAAACAAAGACGCATCTACCACCGAGGTAGGAATATCCAGCAAGTGCTGAAATTGTCCTTCTAAATTTATCTGCGGCAAACCTATTGCTGTAGTTTCCCACACCTTTTTTCTTGCCGACTCATATTCTAAAAGCGCATTTTTGACCTTTAGATTATTGTTTACTCCGTATTCCTCAGCGGCAGCCAAATCAAATTCGGTCTGTTCTTCCTGGGCATGAAGTGGAAAACTTAATAAGCCTCCCACCAGTACGGCTCCTATCGATTTATAAATTCTCATCATTTTCAATCAATTCAGTTAATCGCTTTAATCCTTTTTTGCTTGCTATTCCTCTGATGTGGTATCGGAAGAACTCAGAATAAACCTCATCCATCCTATATTTACTTGACAAGACTTGATCTTCCACCATCATATTATCGATTGATGTAAGATAAATTCTGGCCATGATTTCCACATTCAGATTTTCTCTATATAATTTTTGTTTTAGCCCTTTTTCAAGATTATCCTTCACACAACCATATACAACATCAAACTTATGCTTATGCATTAGTCCTAGTGCCTTTGGGTGGTAACGGGATAAATCAAAGAAAATAGAAGGGTGAATTGCCTTTAACTGTTGAATAACATATCGACTCACCTCTAATATTTCCTCTATTGCATCTAATTGTTTACTGTTGATTTCTGCAATCGCACATACCTCTCCTTCGTGAGCATATATGATGCATTGCTCAACTAAATCATTCTTATCCTTTACATGTAAGTACAAGGTTTTTTTGGATATTCCCAACTGTCTGGCCATCTCATCCATGGTCACACTCTTAATCCCAAACCTCATGTAAACCTCTAAAGCTTTGTGAATTATCTCCTTCTTTTTCTCATCCATGGGCGCAAAGTTAAGAACATTTTGCTCAACGGAAACGTTTTTCATGTAAAATGTTTCCACTGTTTATAGATAAAAATGCCTCGTTTGTTGAAAAAAGGTCTTAAACCGTCCATGTTTTCTACCTACATTTGCCCAATGGCCAAGAAAAAAAAATACTATGTAGTTTGGGAAGGACACCTTCCTGGAATCTACGATGATTGGTCAAAATGTCAGGAGCAAATCAAAGGATATCCCAATGCCCAGTTCAAATCTTTCAATACTTTAGCACAAGCACAAAAAGCATTGAGAAACCCAGAAAGTGTTTCCTCCTCCTCTAAAAAGAAAACCTATTACTATGTAGTTTGGTATGGACATCAGCCTGGAATTTATGAGGATTGGGATCAGGCACGTCAACAAATAACAGGTTTTAAAGGAGCTATTTATAAAACTTTTGGTTCTAAGCAATTAGCCGAAAAAGCTTTTACAGAACATCCGGACAAATACAAAGACGGAGACTATAAAAAAACCAAAGACCTTAGTAAAGGTGAGCTTGAAAAAATAGGTGACCCTATTGAACTAAGTCTTTCTGTGGATGCTGCTTGTAATGGAAAAGGCGACTTTGAATACCAAGGAGTTTGGACTTTTAGTAAAGAACAAGTTTTTTTAGTAGGACCTTATAAAAAGGGATCTAACAACATCGGGGAATTCCTGGCATTGGTACACGCATTGGCATTTTTAAACTCACACAAAGATCCAAAAATGAAACAGATTCCAATTTATTCTGATTCCAGAATTGCCATGGGATGGGTTCGTCAAAAGGTGTGCAGAACCAATAAAAAACCGCCAGCAGATGTTTTAAACCTAATTGCCAGAGCTGAAAAATGGTTACGTGCCAATTCTTACACCAACCCCATACTCAAATGGGAGACAAAGGTTTGGGGGGAAATACCTGCTGATTTTGGTCGAAAATAGTTTTCACAATAACAGTTAAGGGCTTAATTCCCTGTTTTTGTTAATTTTACTTTATCTTAAAACTTAAACATATGAAGAGAAACTTACTTTGTTTAGCAATTTGCATATCTCCTTTTATAGGAATTTCACAAGCTCAAATCGAGAATCCAGGATTTGAAGGAGCTTGGGAAGATGTTGATGGATCGGAAGATGAACCGGAAGAGTGGAGTTCATTAAAAACAGCTGATGCATTAACTGCTGCAGCTCCAGTTGTAGCTTTTCAGGAAACAACTGATCCACATTCAGGAACCTACTGTTTACGTTTGGAAAATGCAGAACCTTTTCCTGGAATTGTAGCCAATGGTATTGTTACAAACGGACGTTTACATGCCGAATTAGATCCTGATAACGGGAATGCTTATACAGATGCTGATGCAGCTAATCCTCAATGGCATTACGAATTCTCGGACAAGCCTGATAGTTTAGTATGTTGGATCAAATACGCTCCTGAGGGAGGTGATCAGGGAAAAATTGAAGTCCTTTTACATACTAATGCCGACGATGGTGTATTACCTGCTGGTGCATCTATTGATCATTGGGTAGGAAAAGCTCGAATTGATTTTACTGAGGCTGAATCAGAATGGACAAGAATGGCTGTTCCTTTTAGTTATTACAACTCCGATACGCCAGATTATTTATTATGTGTTATCTCAGCAGGAGATAGTACAATAGCTGTTGACGGAAGTCAGTTATGGATTGACGACATTGAGTTGATTTATAATGATGATCCAGGACCTGGTTCTGTTGTAGAAAATGATCAATTGAAGCTGAATGTTTTTGCTGTTAACAACTATGTTAGAATTGAAACTAACAAATTAGAAAACTCAGTATTGAGTGTTAGTTCGTTAGATGGAAAAGTGATTTATGAAAATACACTTACCGAGTTTAATTCAGAACACTACATTGATGCCCCATCGGGAATCTATTTATACTCCATTACCTACGGGAACGAAATCCGAAGTGGTAAAATAAAACTGTAGACATTTCAAATTACTTTATTTCAGTGGTCCGCTTATTTAAGAGCGGATCACTTGTTTTATAAGCCCATGCGAACGCTTTTTTTAACCCTGTTGCTTTCATTTTGTTGGACCCTTACTCATGCTCAGGCAAGAGTTTCAGGAACGATCAGTGATTCACTTTCTGGAGTTCCTATTATTGGAGCGTACATTTTTTTAAAGTCAGACTTTTCGATTGGAGCAGCTTCAGACATTTCAGGTAATTACAAGTTAGACCTACCAGAGGGAAATCATACCTTGATTTTTAAGTCGACTGGAATGGAGAATGATACCTTTAATATTTCATTAGGTAAAGGACAAAACTTGGTTTTAAATGTCGCCATGAAAGAGCGTACACTCAATACAGTGGATGTAACTGTAGGGAAATTTGATCAAAAAGTGGAAGAACTCACCTACTCTATGGAGGTGATTAAACCCGCTTTAATTGAAAACAAAAATACGCGAAGCATAGAGAGTATTCTGGATCAAACTCCGGGCTTAAATATCATGGATGGTGAACCTCAAATTAGAGGAGGTAGCGGCTTTACCTTTGGAGTAGGTAGTAAAGTTGCAGTTTTGGTTGATGACATGCCTATTTTATCAGGTGATGCCGGGCGTCCAGAATGGGGATTTGTACCCGTAGAAAATATCGAACAAATTGAGGTTACCAAAGGAGCTTCTTCAGTTCTTTCAGGTTCTTCAGCGCTAAGTGGAGTTATTCACATCCGTACTTCTTATCCAAAGGCAAAACCTCAAACTAAAATCAATGTTTATTCGGGCTACTACTCTGCTCCCGAAAATGATTCAGCTAAATGGTGGGGAAATAATGACACCACAACCGTTCCTGCCTACCGATCTTACGCTTTTATTCATGGTGTAAATTTTCTGCATAGTCGAATCATTAAAAAGAACCTCGACTTAGTTATTGGAGGAAACTTCAATTGGGATCATGGTTATATTGGTGCTCCAATAAAAGGTCCAGAAGTTGTGGACACTATCTCAGAAGACTTTACCGATAAGCAGATGGAGCAACAAAAGATGCGTTTAAACTTTAATTTACGTCATCGATCAAAGCGCTTTAAAGGTTTGCAGTATGGTTTAAATGGAAACTTCATGTATCACAAGACCAATTTGGTATTAGCCTGGCTCGATGACAGTTCAGGAATTTATCGTGGATATCCAGGAGCTGTTTTGCTTCAAAATCAAACCATCTTCAACCTGGATCCATATATTGAATTCTATTCAAAAGTAGGCGTAAAACACAGTCTAAGAACCCGTTTTCTTTATACTGACAATGATATGAGTGGAAATCAATCCAACCTGTCACGTGTTTATTATGCCGATTATCAGTTTAAAAAAGAATTCAACTTTCTCAAAGACAAATCATTTGATTTTATTGGTGGAGTTTCTTCACAGTTTAACGATTCTTATGCTCAAATTTATTCAGGCGGAGGTGATTCAACCAATCAACTCTTTAACCTATCAGGTTATGCAGAAATTCAGAAAGATTTCTTTAAAGTTCTGAATTTCTCTTTGGGAGCAAGAGCGGAGTATTTTCGTCTCAACGATACCCTAACAGCCTGGAATCCCATTTTCCGTTCGGGAGTTAATTTAAAACTCTCTCAAGCTACATTCCTTAGAGCCTCCTATGGTCAAGGATTCCGTTTTCCTACAATTACTGAACGTTACATCAGTACAGCCGTTGGATCGTTTGGAGTTTACGCCAATCCAGAACTAAAACCTGAAAGAAGTTGGAATGCAGAAGTGGGAGTTAATCAAGGATTTAAAATTCGTAAATACCTCGGCCAAATTGATGTTGCCGCCTTTTTACAGCGTTATGAAAATACCATCGAATACCTCTTTGGTTTCTGGGATCCAAGTCCTGATTTTTCTGGAAACGAACCAATTGCCGGATTTAAATTCCTCAATACCGGAAAATCAGAAGTCTCCGGTTTTGACATCACCCTAAACGGAGGAGGAAAAATTGGAAAACACTTCAAATTCACACATATGTTGGGATACAACTATATCAATCCCATCACTCTGGAACCTGATTTGGTTTTTGCCGAAGATTTCAATTTTGCCAACCCAGGAGAATTCAGCTTCCGAAAAACAAGTTATGATACCACAACCAATGTGTTAAAATACCGTTTCAAGCATACTTTTAAGGCCGATGTAGAATTATCGTACCGTGGTTTTTCAGTTGGATATACTGCTAAATACTTCAGTAAAATGGAAAATTTAGACCGCGCTATCATCGATTTTGAAAATGTTACAGTTCTTAGCGGTGGAACCCTACAAGCCGTTCTTTTTGAAGATTTTTACAATGAAAATAACAACGGTAATTTAATCATGGACTTACGTGCTTCTTATGAGTATGGTAATCAACTCAAGCATAAAATTTCAGTCGTCGTGAAAAACCTAATGAACAGAACCTATTCATTGCGACCTTTGAAAATTGAGCCTATGCGATCAGTGGTTTTTCAATACACTTTTAAGTTTTAATCCACTCATCTGACAAATAAAACGGTCATTTCACCGCCTGTAAAAGCTTTTAAAATTCCGCATTATTAATTCCTAAATTTGCATTATAAACTAAAGACAAAAAATGAAGAAAATTAAGATTTTATCCCTAATCCTATTATTCAGTTTACCGAAATGGGCCGGAAGTATGCCTCCTGACGAAGGAATGTGGCTTCCACTACTCATTAAAGATTACAACTACGAAGAAATGAAACGTTTAGGGTGTAAACTTACTCCCGAACAGATTTACAGCGTTAATAATTCCAGCATCAAAGATGCCATCGTTCAGTTAGGTGGTTTTTGTACTGCCGAAGTTATTTCTGATCAAGGATTAATCTTAACCAATCACCATTGTGGTTATGATGCCATTGCTACTTTAAGTAGTGAAGAGAATAACTATTTACGAGATGGTTTTTGGGCAGCAAACAACAGAACAGAACTTCCAGCCGAAGGCTTAACTGTTTCCTTTTTGGAGCGAATGGAAGATGTTACTGATAGAATTTTGACGAAAGCCGATGCAGCAAGCGCTAGTGAGCGATCAGTTGTTATTGAAGAAGAAAAACGAAAAATTCAGGAAGAAAATTCAAGTAATGGAGCCTATTCAGTATCTGTTAAGGAAATGTTTGATGGAAATGCTTATTACTTATTCATCTACAAAGTATATCGCGACATTCGTTTAGTTGGTACTCCACCTTCTTCTGTCGGGAAATTTGGAGGAGATACTGATAACTGGATGTGGCCTCGACATACTGGAGATTTTTCAATGTTTAGAATTTATGCAGATGCCAACAACGAGCCTGCTGATTACAGTGAAAGTAATGTTCCTTTCAAACCTAAACACTCCCTCCCTATTTCTTTACAGGGATTAAACCCTGGAGATTTTACCATGATCATGGGATATCCTGGGAGTACAGATCGTTACCTGACATCTTTTGAACTTAAAAACCTTCAGGAAAATGAAGCTCCTATTTATGTAGAAGTCCTAAAGAAGCGTTTGGAGATTATGAAAGCTGAAATGGACAAGTCTGAGCAAGTAAAAATTGACAATGCTTCTAACTATGCTTCTTTGGCAAATACTTACAAATATTTCAAAGGTCAGTTACGTGGCTTAAAGAAGTTTAACCTTTTAAAAACAAAAGAAGGTTTTGAAAGTAACTTACAAAAGTGGATTGATGCGGATTCTGATCTAAAATCAAAGTACGGGAACTTACTAGCCGATATGGAAAAAGTATATTCAGATGATCCTACTTTGTCTAAAGATATGGCCTACATCAACGTAGCCGCCTTTGCTCCTCAGTTTATTGGAACTGGATTCCAACTTTGGCGTTTACAAAGTATGTTAGACAATGGTTCACAAGAAGATATAGATGCTTTGTGTGAATCTATTGCAGCTGAAGCAGAGCATAGTTTTGAAGAATACAATACGACAATTGATCAAAACATCCTTACGTCAATGTTGGACATGCTTAAATCAGGACTTTCAGAGGAAAGACAACTTTCGTTATTCAGTTCGGATTATTACACTAAAAAAGCAAAAGGATCAAGTGCTAAATTCAGTGAAATGGTCTTTACAAAATCGGTCTTAACTGATCAGGGACGATTGACTAAATTTTTGAAGAAGCCATCGCTTAAAAAGCTTCAAAAAGATCCTGGAATGATTTATATGAATAGTGTGATTGACATGCTTTTTCAAAAACTTCAGTACAAACAAAGCTTACGTGACAAACGAGCTGAAGAGTTGAGAAAGTTATACATGCAAATTATTCAGAAAAAGGAGCCTACAAAAAGCTTTTATCCAGACGCAAACTTTACTATGCGACTTACTTACGGAAGTGTTAAAAGTTACGATAGTTGGGAAGGAAAGCCATTTGAGAACTTTACTTATGGACATCAAATTTTGGACAAGTACAAAGCTGGAGATGAAGAGTTTGACGTACCTGAAAAACTCAGAACATTGCTTAAGAACAAAGATTACGGGCAATATGCTGACAAAGATGGTAAGCTAACGGTTTGCTTCCTTCATAATACAGATATTACTGGAGGTAACTCAGGAAGTCCTGTAATTAATGGAAATGGTGAATTAGTAGGATGTGCATTTGACGGAAACTGGGAGTCAATGACATCTGACTTATTTTGGCAAGATGAATACGTAAGAACAATTAGTGTTGATATTCGTTACGTTTTATTCATTGTAGACAAATTTGCAGGTGCTTCTCATCTCCTGGATGAAATGAATCTGGTTAAATAAAAAGTGTTAATTTTGGTTTACACCATTAAACACCACTAAAAACTATGTATACCAGAATCATTTCGTGCTGTCTCGGAGTGTTATTACTTGCTGCTTGCTCTAAAGGTGAAGGACCTGGAGGAAAGGCAACAATAACCGGAACGGTGACAAAGCAAAATCAAGCTATTGCTAAAAATGAAATCATTGAAGTAACCATTATAAAACCGGTTATTGATGCCGAAGTACAGGTACAACATACCGATTACTTCCTTTTGAATGCCCCGGCAGGTGCAACGCAATACTATGTGTATTACACCAATACAGGAGCAGGAACTTCAGGTGATCCTGGATTGTCAGGAAGAGAAGGAATTGAAGTAACCTATGATAACTTTGATACAAATCTTGAATTGGCATCACAAACTGAAAATGCAATTGTTACTCAAGCAGGAGTTGACTTTTCGGTTCACAGAAATGGCGATTTATTAACGATTTCAAATAAAATAGCGGGGTATGTAATTGATTCTGATAAAGGGACCAGTAAGTTTGATATTAACGTTAAAGAAGACGGTAGGACTGCTAGTGTTGCAGAAGTTGAAAATGCCGTTGATGAGAAAGTATATATCGTTTATGGAGAGCAGGAAGTTTACGGAGACGTTATTCGTACAGGAGGTGATGGAAAATACCAATTTGCTGGATTGAAAAAAGGGAACTACACAATTTATTGTGTTTCAATAGATCCTGAAACCGGGTTTAATACACAGGAACAAATTGCAATTACTATTTCTTCTGGAAAAGAAGAGGTAGCTGCTCCTGACATTAACATTTTGTACTAAATAGTTTTAAAGATAATTGAAAAGGGTGGAGATTAATCTCCACCCTTTTTTTGTTACCTTTTGATGGTGAGTGTATTAAATTATATAAAGCATCTCACTATGAAGTCCATCTTATTTTTTATTCTTCTCTCCTCCTCCACAGCTTTTTATGCAAATAGTTTAACTGAAAGAAGGGTCAAAAAGCCATCTGAGAGTTATGAGGAAGTCATTGAACGAATTAATGCGGAACGAAAAAAACTGGGTACTCTGCTTGAAAAGGAAGAAATAGAAATGGATTCTTGTAGACAATACTTTCTAAACCAGTATGAACATTATGTATTTCCACATTGGGTCGGAACCGAATGGGATTTTAACGGACACACCAATGTTCCGGGAAAAGGAAAGTTAATTGCCTGTGGTTATTTTGTTTCCACGCCTTTAAAGCATATGGGATTCAATTGGAATCGTTTTAAACTGGCTCAGATGGCCTCTAAAGGAATTATAGAAACAACCTGTACTGATATTAGCAAATACACGAACAAAAGCAGAATGATTGCCGAATTAAAACAAAAGGAAGACAATCTCTATATTGTTGGTTTAGATTCGCATGTTGGTATGTTACTTAGTCGAAATGATCAACTATGGTTTGTACACTCCAATTACTTTGATTACGAAGGACCAGTAAAGGAAACGGCAGAAAATAGTCAAGCTTTAGACGTTAGTAACGTCTATTATGTCGGAACTTTCCTGGACGATAAAAATTTGAAGAGGTGGATGAATGGAACTTTAATTCCAACTCATTAATGCAAAGCGCAGCTCGCTTGTCCCTGATTAATTTTTAAGGAAATCATGATTTGAGACTTCACGCTTTCACCTTCATTTTGAGCAGCAGTCCAATCCATTCCTTCAATCACGCTTGAGAAATGTTCAACTTCAGCATCGGTCATGGCAGCATCTTGCATTACCACTTTGGACACATCTCCATCACAGTTTACAATTACCTTAAAAACAACATGAGCATTGGTTGCAGCAGAATAGCTATCTGGAAGATTTTCCTGAAAAACTGTATTTGCACTTTCAGTTGTCGCTTTTACTTCTGGTGAAGCTACAACTTCACTACAAGGATCTGCCTGACTGAAGGCCGAAAATGAAAACACTAAAATTAGTCCGCTAAACAAGAATTTCATACTCATGAGTTATTTTGAAAAATAGACGGTAGAAACTTCAAACCGTTGTCTTTTTTTTCAAAGATAGTGCATTTTTTGTTCAATTTTTAATGGTTCAACGATTGAAATCAATCCAAATCAGTTGGATAGCTTTTCAATTTCCTGTTGAGAAACTTCGATGATTCGTTTTATATCTTTTGAATCTAATTCAGTCACTTTCTTAAAGTTGGCAATAGCCTCATCAGTCCTTCCTTCTGACTTATAGGTATACCCTAAGCCATAATACCCGCCATAATAAGCTGGATATTCTTCAATTAATTGCTCAAACAAAGAAGTTGCAATGGCATATTTATCCCCATTTAAATAGCCTACGCCCAAATAGAATAGAGCTTCTTTTGAAGAGTGGTAGTCTGTACTATTTTTTTGTTCTTGATAGAGCTTCAAGGCTGCTTCTACCCCATTTTTCTCAATTTCTCTTCTCATGACAACCTCTATAGGCATTTTAAGCTTGTAATTTGAAAATATACTGGCTAAAGCTTTTGCACCATCACTAATTCCATATCCTGTTCTACTACGATTTGTGAAAATAACAACTGACAGATTTTCCTCTGGAATGCGATAAACAAAACTTCCAAAACCTACCGAAGATCCACCATGGTAAAGAATCTTCAAACTATCTCGATAGGCTATTTTCCAACCATAACCATATCCTGCCTCAGATGTTCTTCCCTGAGCTTCTTGAGCATAAAAAGCTTCTTCGTACATTTTATACGGAATCAACTTATCGGTGTACAATGCCTGATCCCACTTAAAATAATCCTCAACAGAGCAATAAATACCTCCGTCTCCCATCACCGCACTACTTAGGTTTTGATCCTTTAAAGTAATGGACGAATCTGTTACGATATAACCATAAGCTCTGTTTTTAATATACTGATCTTTCTCATAAACCATCGCATCTTTCATTCCCAGAGGATCAAAAATTTTCTTCTCCATAAAATCTGGAAAAGACATTCCTGACACTTTTTCAACAACCATTGCCAAAACAGCATAGCCTGTATTACTGTATGAATATTTACTTCCTGGCTCAAATTTCGTCGAATCTGTACTTAATAAACCTTTCAAAATTTCAGGGTCCAAAATCTGCTCTTCTCTACCTTCCTGTATGAATTGACCATAGTGAACCAGTCCTGAACGATGACATAATAAGTGATGAATGTTAATTGTCGATCCATAATCTGGAAATTCTGGAAATATTTGATTTAGGGTTGTTTCATAATCCAATTTCCCTTCATGAATCAACATTAAAACAGCAAAAGCGGTAAACTGCTTTGTAACCGAAGCTATACGATAGTTTGTGTATTCAGTAGCGGATAAGTCCTCATTAATATTGGCTAAACCATAACTATGTTTCCAAGCAATTTGTTGATCCTTAATTACCATTACACTCGCTCCTGGTTGATCTCCATTATAATCAGAAAAAAGGAAGTCTATCAATTCTCTTTCCTCGCTATCAATATAGTCAGGCCAATTGTCTTGAATTCCGTAAACTGTGAAATTCAAGACAAAAAGAAATATACTGGTCAATAGTTTTCTCATCTTCACATTTTGAGCTTGTTCTCTATTAATCCCAAACCAAATGGTACTCTACTCCATTCCCACCAGGCAAGAAATTGGCTTGTGATCTGAAAAATCAACGGGATGGGTAATAAAACCTGTACTCAATAAGTCCTCGCTATGGAAAATATAATCAATTCGGTTCGCAGGCATTTTACCAATATAGGTAGAACCAATTCCATTTCCAGATTCAGTAAAAGCATCTGTTAATAAGCTATTAAACTGACGGTAACAATAAGAAACAGGAGTATCATTCAAATCACCACATAAAATAACCGGATAAGGTGATTTTTCAATCTCAATCGCAATTTTCTCAGCCTGAATAGCTCGTTTTTCAAAAGCTACTTTAAGCCGATCATAAATTCGGCTGCCTCCCTTCTTTCGGTCTTCTTCATAACGCCCAGTTCCATCCCCACCAAAAAAGTCATAATCCTTGTTCTGGAAGCGAATGGAACCAATATGCCCATTAAAAACCCGGATAATTTGCCCATTGACGTCTATGTCACTGAAAATGCAAAAGTTATTGGGGTCATTATCAAAAGCTATTTCTCCTTTATCAACAATTGGAAACTTAGAAAAAGTCACCGTTCCGAAATAGCGTTCAAAAGCCATATCATGCGTGTAACGCTCGTGATAATAAGGTGCGTCCAAAATGGTTGTTATTGTATCACGCGTCACAAAATCAGTCGCTCCGTTGTGTTGAAAAAACTCCTGAAAACAAACAATCGCCGGATCTTCTTTCTCTAAAAACTGAAAAATCCGATTTCGATTATCCATGCGGTTATCCAAATCAAAAAAGTCAAAGACATGCACATTATAGGACATTACCTTAATGGGATTCTCCACTTTGGGTTGATTCATGGTAATGGCAAAATAATTTCCCAAATGGTTAAAACCAACTGCAATTGTCAGCAATGGAATAAGCGCATAACGCCTTTTGATAAAAAGCCAGATAATGATAAAAATGACTGAAAAAATAAGCCAAATAGGATATGATAAACCTAAAAAGGCTAGAAAAGGGAAATCATTAGGCGAAATATGAGTGGCTAGATAAGCCCCTATTAAAGCTATTGAAGTAAGAACATTCAAGCTTAAAAGAATCCGTTTCAACCACTTTCCCAAACTACTGTTTTCTTTTGCTTTCGTTAAACAAAATTTCCTTTTCCTCCTTTGTCAATCCGTCGTAACCCTTTTTGGAAATCTTATCTAAAATAGCATCTATCCGATCCGAATTTGCTTTCTTTTGAGAATTATATTGATCGTCCGTCATGTTACGAACCTCATCATTTTTATGCACTTTCATTTTTGGCTTACGCTTAAAAGAAGGCATTTTCAATTTCGATAACCATTTCTCAAAACGATTCATAAAATTTTTGGATGAATTGATATTAATAATCGACAATGCACCAAAAAGTGCACCTCCCAGATGAGCTAAGTGAGCTATATTATCTTCGGAAGTAATGTCCCGTAAATCTCCAACAATATACAGAATTGCTAATACAATTAACGGAACCGGAATAATTCCAAACAACTGAACCCTATAAGATGGACGGTGAAAGGAAATAGCCATAAAAATGGCCATGATAGAAGCTGAAGCTCCAATTAACGATGGGGCCTCGCTCGTTGAGAAAGCTGGAATCGTATAATAGCATACGATGTGGAATAAATAAGCGAATATCCCCCCTAAAAAATAAGTGGTTAATAGCCTTCTCTCTCCAAAGAACATGACAAAAATTCGAGCCGAAAAATAGAACATGATCATGTTAAAAGCAAAGTGCGCAAAATTAGCATGCGTAAACAACTGCGTAATAACCGACCAGGGCTTATAAATTAGAGTCTTAGGATTACCCGGCGCTGCAAATTGGCTCTTTACCACATCCTCTAATCCATCCACCTTAAATAGCTCCTGAACCAGGAACAAAAGGGTGAAGAATAAAAATACAATGGCATTAACAAGCAGTAATTTGCCAGTCATTCCTGACTGTTTGAAAAAACGTCTTATGTATGCCCAAACACTCTCCTCTCTCATTAATAGAATTTTGTTTTATCCCTTTGCCAAATTTTAATGATGATGAAACCAAACAACATTCCTCCTAAATGAGCAAAATGTGCCACCGAATCGTTAGGATTATCCTGAATAGCCGAAATCAAGGCAAATGCACCTAAAATCACCGCCAACCATTTTGCCTTAATCGGAATTGGTGGAAACAGCAACATAAACTGTGTATTCGGGAATAATAAAGCAAAGGCAATAATTAATCCATATACCGCTCCCGAAGCACCTACGCATTCAGTCAGGAAGATTTTTCCAGCCTCACCATATCCTGGTAAATCAGGGCTCGTCACAAAACGAATACCACTTGGTCCTTCGTCCAAAATGTTAATATGAACATCTGGGAAGAATTCTCCTGTAAAGTTGTATACCTCAATTCCCTGAACAAAAGTGTAAAGGAATGCAGCTCCAATAGCCGTTGCAAAGTAATAAATAAGGAACCTCTTTGCTCCCCAGTACCGCTCGAGATGCGAGCCAAATACCACCAATGCAAACATGTTAAAGAAAATATGCATGAAATCCGCATGCATGAAAAAGTGCGTTGCAATTTGAAACGGTTGAAAGTTTTCGGAAGCAGGATAATACAACCCCAGCATTCTTCCTAAATCAATCCCTTGAGCTTCAAATACAATCTTTGCCAAAAAGAACAGTGCATTAAGAATCAACAAATTCTTAACCACTGGCGGCATATTTTGAAATATATTTCTGAACATCTAATTAAATCTTTGGGTAATTTCCTCCATTGTGAAGGTTTCTATAATTTTTTTTCCATGTGGCGACAGCTGTGGACTTTCACAAGCGAACAAAGCATCTACAAAAAATTCCATTTCAGCTGTACTCAACTTATTCCCTCCCTTTATTGCCAAAGCTGAAGCCATGGATAAGGCCAGCTTTTCATTTAAATTTAAATCCTCTACTTGCTCGCTATTTTTAAACTGCTCAAAAGTAGCTTGCAACAGACGCGCAGCATTAGAATCTTTCGCATCCGCCGGAACTGCATCAATGGTGATGAGCTTATCCTCCAGCTTCAATTCAAATCCTAATTCATTTAAATGAGGTATTGCCTCTGCCCACCAAGGTAAATCAACTGCATCGATCTCCAAATTTTCAGGAAATAACAACTTTTGGGCGTTACTTTTAGCTCCATCCTCCGTCATAAAACTCTCAAACAAAATACGGCAATGAGCTCGATACTGATCAATCAACAAAAATCCATTCTTCACCGAAGTCATAATATACTTCTCGCTGATCTGAACTGGTTTCTTTCGCTCAATATCCATCTCATTATTCAGTGACGACGGAATAGTAACTCCTGAAATTTCTCCTCCTGTCTCCTCTTCCATCTCCTGCTCAAACTCTTGAGTAGTTTTATCCTCCTGCTCCTTCACTCCCTCGTAAAAATTCTCCCAATCTGCACGAGCGGGTTTCATTTGACTGAATCCTTTAGAAGAAATTGTACTTCCGCTCGAATGAGAACTTGTTGAAGGCTTTGTAGAATGAAAAGGATTATAATCAGGATCTACCTTTATTTCAGGAATACGAACTGCCTCTCCTGCTTTTAGCTTAGGAGGATCAAAAGATGTTTCCCTTTCAAAATCTAAAGTTGGAGCGATATTAAACTGTCCTAATGCTTGCTTCACTGATGAACGGATAATCGCATAAATGGCCTGATTTTCTTCAAATTTCACCTCCGTTTTGGTCGGATGTACATTAACATCGATAGACTCTGTAGGTACATCAAAATAAAGAAAATAAGGCGGGAACTTTCCCGATGGAACTAATCCATCATAAGCATTTTGGATAGCATGATTAAAGTATCGATCTTTGAAATAACGATCATTGACAAAGAGATACTGCTGATCTCGTGAAGCTTTTGCAAACTCAGGCTTAGTCACAAATCCGGTAATTTTCACCAAATCCGTCTCCTCATTCACCGGAACCAAACGCTGATTATAAGCATTTCCAAATACCTGAACAATTCGTTGTCTCAGTCCCTGTTTAGGGAGATTATAGATTTCATTATCATCATGGTGAAAGCTCAACTGAATTTCGGGATGAACCAGGGCAATTCTCAAGAACTCATCCAAGATTTTGCGATACTCCGTGGTATTTTTACCCAAAAAGTTTCTTCGGGCCGGAACATTAAAAAACAAATTCTTTACCGCAATGGAGGTTCCGGCTGAAAAAGCACAAGCCTCTTGCGATACAATTTGTGAACCTTCATTGATAATTTCAGTTCCTAATTCGGCATCATGCAAACGGGTTTTTAAGGAAACATGGGCAATAGCTGCTATTGAAGCTAAAGCCTCTCCCCTAAATCCTTTTGTTTGTAATTGAAAAAGGTCATCAGCTGAGCTAATTTTACTCGTTGCATGACGTTCAAAACACATTCGGGCATCCATTTCGGACATTCCCGATCCGTTATCAATCACCTGAACCAGTGTTTTACCACCGTCCTTTGCGATTAGCTGAATGCGATCAGCTCCAGAATCAATTGAATTTTCAATAAGCTCTTTGACCACAGAGGCCGGTCGTTGAACGACTTCACCTGCCGCAATTTGATTTGCAATGTGATCGGCTAAGAGTTTTATTACTTCTGCCATTCTTATTTATTCAGCTGGTCAATTGCTGATCCTCCAAAATCAAGCGCCTGAAAGATATAATAGACAACAACAATCATTACTCCTAAAATGAGTAACAAACGAACATTAGAACTCATGCTTTTACTTCGGTATTCCGAATTTCCCCATTTGTCCTGTACCTTCGCTCTAAAACTAATTTCACGCGCATATTTTCCTTCCTCATCAACTAATCCTTCTCCCTTGGCTTCCTGAATTTTCTTTTTCAAAGATTCCTTACGCGGATCGTAATAACGCGGAATGTACTCAAATCGACGATGTTGATTTGGTAGCTTAAACAATGATACTCTTCCCCACTTCATAATAAATTCTCCTTTCTTATTTGAGCGAATAATAAAGCTGTCTTGTCAGACAAATATAATCAGATTAAATTCATCCTGACTGCCGAAACTACTCACAATATTAACGGTGTTTCCACCCTCTAATGTGAACAAATCTTGTACCATGGCAAGATTTGTGCTTTAAGTTATTAATTAAATTCGGCAAAGCGTGCAAATAAGGACTTACATGAACATATTTTATCGACAAAAAACAACCCTATTGACTCTATTTTCAGTACTTTTTATTGGAAATGGACTTTGGTGTCAGGATTCGGGTACCTCAACTGACAATTTAGCAGATAATAAATTATCACCTGCTTTTTTAGATGTTAAATCAAGCTGGGCCGACTCTGTTTTTGCTTCATTAAGCCCTGAAGAACGTATTGCGCAATTATTTATGGTAGCAGCCTATTCCAATAAAGATCAGGCGCATGTTACCCAAGTCAATAAGCTGGTTGAAGAATATAAAATTGGAGGTTTAATTTTCTTTAAAGGCAGTCCCCTAAAACAGGCGCATTTAACCAATCATTATCAACAAAATGCTAAAACGCCTTTGTTTATTGCCATTGATGGAGAATGGGGTCTTTCAATGCGTTTGGATTCGACGATTAAATATCCACGTCAAATGATGCTAGGAGCCATTCAGGACTCGTCGTTAGTCTATGAGATGGGAAAGCAAATTGCTGAACAATGTAAGGAGTTAGGGATTCACATCAATTTTGCACCTGTCATTGATGTAAACAACAATGCTAAAAATCCTGTTATTAACAATCGTGCCTTTGGTGAGGTAAAAGAGAATGTAGCTAAGCTTGGATTGGCTTATATGAAGGGAATGCAAGATCAAAACGTGATTGCTTGTGGTAAACATTTTCCAGGTCATGGTGATACAGATATGGATTCACACAAGAGTCTACCAACCATTCCTCATTCTCTTGAGCGTTTGGATTCTTTGGAACTGTACCCTTTTAAACATCTTATTAATCAAGGTTTAGCGAGTATGATGGTAGCCCATTTATACATCCCTCAATTAGACAATACGCAAAACCAAGCCTCTACCCTTTCTAAAAAGATTGTGACTGATTTGCTCAAAAATCAATTGGGATTTGAAGGATTGATTTTTACCGATGCTCTCAATATGAAAGGAGTTTCAGCCTATTACGGTCCTGGAGAAGTCGATTTGAAAGCTTTATTGGCTGGAAATGACATTTTACTATTCCCGGCAGATGTTCCCATTGCTATTAAAAAGATTAAAGATGCTATCATAGCTGGAGAAATTAGCCAAGAGGAGATTGACCAACGTTGCCTTAAAATTCTCAAAGCAAAAGAATGGGCTGGTTTAAATAATTATTCTCCAATTGAGACGGATGGACTGTATGAACGTTTGAATAAAATTGAGTATGAGGCCCTGAATAAGCAACTCGCTAAAAATTCAATTACACTCATAAAAAATGATTCAGCTACTCTCCCCATTATTAATGTAGATACGGTAAAAACTGTTTACTTGAATGTAGGGGGTGTTAAGAACAATGCTTTTTACACGACCATTCAGAAGTATCACCAAATTGATCAAATTCAAATTCCACGTTCATTATCCTCGACAGAAGAGAACCAACTGATTCAAAAATGCGAGCAATATGATCGTATTATCGTTGGTTTTCACCGAACCAATAACAGCCCCAGAAGAAACTTTGGTATTACTTATCAATCCATTGCTATCCATAACACATTAGCCAAAGATCATGAGATGATTACCGTCTTATTTGGTAATCCGTATGTACTGGAGAAGTTTGGTGATTTGGAAAGCACAGAAGCTTTTGTGGTTGCTTATCAAGATTCAGAAAACTCAAATGAAGCCGCCGCTCAATTAATTTATGGAGGATTATTACCTAAAGGTAAACTTCCTGTTAGTGGATCAGAATTTTTTCCTTCTGGGACAGGTTTAAGCTTAGATAAAAAAATTCGTCTTAGCCACGTTTTACCAGAAGAAATTGGAATAAGCTCTAAAACAATGGAGGGAGTTGATGCCATTTGTAATAAAGCAATTAGAATGAAAGCTTTTCCCGGTTGTCAGGTCCTGGCCATAAAAGATGGAAATGTCTTTTACAACAAGGCCTTTGGACATCATACCTATGATAAAAAACAGAAAGTAAAAACGGATGATTTGTACGATTTGGCCTCTATTACAAAGATAGCTGCGACAACCGTTTCTCTGATTCGTTTACAAGCCGAAGGTACCATTGATATTGACAATCGCCTAACAAACTATTTACCAGAGTGGGTAGATTCGACCCGTTACGAAAAGATGATTTTACGACATATGCTGGCGCATCAAGCAGGACTTCATCCATGGATCCCATTCTACACCAAAACCTTAAAAGAAGGGCAACTTGACTACTCCATTTACGCTAAAGATTCTGCAGCAAATTTGGAGAAAGTAGCTGAGAATCTATACATCGCCGAAGGATATGATACCGTGATGATAAAACGAATTATACAAAAGCCATTGCGAAGTAAAACCTACAAATATTCTGATTTGGGCTATTATTTTATCAAGGCAATTATTGAAAAAGAAACTGGAGAAAAACTTGATCACTATGTTGCCAATACTTTTTACAAACCAATGGGATTAAGTCATATGACCTATCATCCACTTTATCATTTCTCCAAAGATCAAATTACACCTACCGAGGATGATAAAATTTACAGAAAGCAACTCATTCATGGAAATGTTCACGATCCGGGAGCAGCTATGCAAGGTGGAGTTGGCGGACATGCAGGACTATTTTCAAATGCTTTGGATTTAGGAACATTGATGTATATGCTCATCAATGATGGAAACTACGGAGGAGTAAATTACCTCAATAAAGATACGATAGCTGATTTTACTCGTTGTCAATTTTGCCCGCGTAACCGAAGAGGTGCCGGATTTGATAAGCCCGTTCGTTCCTTAAATGGAGGTCCAACTTGCAATCAAGTATCATTGAGCAGTTTTGGACATCAGGGATTTACAGGAACTATTTGCTGGGCCGATCCTGAAAACGAAATTGTTTATGTTTTCCTGAGTAACCGTGTTTATCCAAACGCTGAAAATTGGCTATTGGTGAAAGAGAACATCCGTACAGATATTCAAAACGTTATCTACAACGCTGCTAAGTAATTAAAACTCCTTAAAGGAAAAAGAAGGGTGCTGAACGTACACTTTAATTCAAAATAATCGGGTACTTTGAGTTACCTGGCTTTTACTTGCTTGTTCAACACCCTATGTATTGATCACTTTTTACCTACTCTATGATCAATTTCTTTGTTGCGGAAGTTTTTCCATTTGATATTTCTACCCAATAAAGTCCCTCCGGAAGATTAGAAACGTCAAGTTTGACAACAGAATTTGCGGTTTCAATTTTTTCTTCATGTACCAATTGCCCTAGCGGATTTCTAATCCACAGCTCTAATTGATCAGCCTCAATATCATTCAATTCAAGATAAACTGTAGTTTGGGCTGGATTAGGTACTAGTTTTATATATTCCAGTTCATTCGTGTTTTCTAATCCTACATCATCAATTGTCATACACCCTGTGGCAATTAAGTTCTCTTCCTTCCACAAATTATTTCTTCCTGCAACAAGCGAATTTAATGCCGCCATAACACGTGTTTTTTGTCCTAATGAATACATGCTTGGACATGGAGTATAATCCATGTAATTCTGATCCATTACAACCGAAGTACCTGAACAAAACGTACCGAGTTGTTCACAATTGTTAGATCATGATAATAAACATAAGGAGTGTCATCCACATAATCTCCTGGAGACGAGCAATAGTTATAAAAAGTATGGTGCAAATTGAGGTAATGTCCTACCTCATGTGTCAAAACACGAGCCATTTCAGCTTGCCAGCTATCAGGACCAGAAACTTCTGATGAACCTTCATATCCCAAATACCTATGATTGTAAACAATTCCGTCCAATTCATTATCAGCCACCCAGTTATCGGGTAAATAAGCCCATCCTGAATTGTATAAACTTCCATCATCCTCTACATAATTTACAATCCAAATGTTCAGGTATTTTTCACCAGGCCAATATTCAACTCCTTTGACCGCTGAACCGTATCCATCCGGTTCTCTTCCATTATAACTATTCGTATGGTAAGTAACACCAGTGGTAGGATTCCCATCGGGATCAATCGATGCCAGACAGAATTGGATTTCCATATCAGCTACAATATCTTCAAACTCAGGACGGATGTCTGCAATGTCTGCATTCATAGCCGAAAAATCTTCATTTAAAATCTCCATAGCCGATTCAATCTGTGCCATTGTTACTTTATAAGGATCTGAAGGATCATTCACATGGAAAACAACCGGGATTATTTTAACCGTTCCCCTTTCATGAGGATCATATTGCTCCGAAAATTCTTGCGTAAACGTCTCCAATTCTGCACGTTCCGCAACTACCTCGGGGTGATTATCTAAATGTTGTTGGTAGTAGTTATCACTTCCGCAACCAATTCCTTCGACTTCCTGAGAATAGGAAACCAAGCTAAAAGTTGCAATACTTAAAATAGGTAAAATTTTCTTCATGTCGGATGGTTTTACACCAAAACTATGATGAAAAAAGTAGATCCCTTTTTTAAAAATTAACCGATACTAATACTATTTTACCCCACAAAAAGCCTCAAAAGTTCATTTTGTGATAATTTAAACTTATCCCGGTCTTTTCCTTGAAATTCTTAACCCATCACCTTTTTGAGCAGCTACATTTCTGTCAAACTGAAACCATCAAAAAATGGTAGAAAAATGGGGTATCAATTTTAAAACATCAAGAATAGGATTATAATAATTAATAATTCTATTCGTGTAATCGAACATTTATCTATCCGTCTATGTTAAATTTGTGATGCAAATGAAAATAGGAATTGTTTTATACCCCACTTTTGGTGGAAGCGGAATTGTAGCAACAGAGCTAGGGAAAGCTTTGGCGAAAAAAGGACATGAAATTCACTTTATTTCATATAATCAGCCGGTACGACTGGATCATTTTGATCCCAACATTCGTTACCATGAAGTAAGACCTTTTCATTACCCTCTCTTTGATTATCAACCGTATGAATTGGCTCTAACCTCTAAATTAGTAGACGTAGTACGTTATGAGGAGCTAGATGTCTTACACGTTCATTACGCCATTCCACATGCTTCTGCAGCCTATTTTGCAAAACAAATTCTAAAAACACATGGTATCGATGTTCCTTTCATCACCACTTTGCATGGAACAGACATTACGCTAGTAGGAAAACATCCGGCTTTTGAACCTGTCATTACATTTAGCATTAATGAATCAGATGCAGTTACGGTGGTTTCACAAAGTTTAAAAGACGATACCTATAAACACTTTGCCATTGAAAATGGAATTGAGGTTATCCATAATTTCGTAGAGCATTCATTATATCATCGTGAAGAATCTAGTGAAGATACGGCACGAAGAAAAGAATTGGCTCCTAATGGAGAACGGATTGTTTGTCACATCTCCAACTTTAGAAAAGTTAAACGTGTAGAGGATGTTGTTAAAATCTTTCGTTTGATCCGAGATAAAATTCCAGCTAAATTGATTTTAGCGGGAGACGGACCTGAGCGTTTTAAGATTGAACAAATGTGTAAGGAGTTTCAGGTTTGTGATGATGTAGAAATGGTAGGTAACGTTCAGTCGGCTTCTGAAATTCATTGCATCAGTGATTTGTTCATTTTACCTTCAGAGACGGAAAGTTTTGGTTTAGCCGCTTTAGAGGCTTTAGCCTCTGGTGTTCCTGTTATTTCTTCAGATGCAGGTGGGTTACCTGAAGTAAACAAAAATGGATACTCTGGTTTTTTAAGCAAAGTAGGAAATGTTGAAGAAATGGCTAAAAATGCACTAAGTATCTTAGCCTCTGACGAAACTTTAGCTCAATTCAAGGAACAAGCTTATGAGCACTCTTTAAAGTTTAGTTTAAATAATATTCTGCCTCAGTACGAAGCCATTTATGAAAGATTAATTAAGGAAAAATAAAAAGAACCTGAATTAGGCCTCTTTTTTAATACGATCTAAAACTACAACCTGCGAAAAGAATACCAGGTCTTCTGATACTTCTTCACTGATATATTCAATGTGATTTTTAGACTTAAGTGACATGGTAATGAATCCCAGTCCAGCACCACCTTTATTAGACATGATACCATTTGAAAGAGTGTCCATGTACAATTCTTTCACCTCTCCGGTATCCATCATATTTAGTTTATCAATACGACCAAGGATACCTTCAATAGCATCAGCTTTAATCAAATTTCCAAAGGTAACTTTATAGAAGTCCTCCGTTTGAAGAACAATTAAAAAAGAGATTTGATTTCCATCCTCGTCACGTTCACCATGAATTCGAATGTTTTGGAGTCCTTCGACAAGAATACTAAACATTCTTTTAACCACTCCTTTTTTATCGCTAGATTCCAGCATCATGTCTTCGATACTGGTCGTCAGAGAGTTTACAAGATCCTGTGAAAATTCTCCGAAATGAGAGACCAAAATTTTCCCATCCGCATTGATATTATAATCACCGAAAATCTCCTGGAAACGAGCATTACACTTATCTACAACCGTATTTCCTTGCAACATTATTATCCTGGTCTTCTGACTTTTACCTCCGAAAGATAAAAAATAATTGATAAAACACCTTATTTATACGACAAAAATCGAATTAGGTTTAATTTCTGTGAGGAAAAATGTTGGAGAGTCTGTATTACAAACGTTTTAAATTGAGAAATATTTTAGCAACCGCTGGACAAATCTCTGAGTTTTTTAACGTCAAATTTAGAATTTGACGCATGTTTTTACGATTGGTGTGTGGGTATTCACGACAAGCCTGTGGCCTTTCTTTGTATATAAAGCATTTATTATCGTCTAATAAAAAAGGACATGGAGATTCTTGCAGTACATAATCTCCATCTTCGTCTATCCGCAAATAAGCAGCAATAAAGTCTGCCTCCTTTTGTTTAAAGAGTGAAGAAATTCGTCGAATGTCAGAATCTTTAAAGATCGGACTGGTTGTTTTACAGCAGTTCGCACACTCCAAACAATCAATTTCCTGAAAAACCTCCTCATGCTGTTCATGAAAAAATTCATCTATTTTTTTTCTGGGTTCCTTTTTAAGCATCGTAACCTTTTGACGGTTAATGCTTCTTTGCCCTTTACTTTTATCCAGTAGTTTTACCAGTTCCTTGTTCACTGCCGCAAATTAATCAATATTAAGTTCATTATTTCTAAAAATTACTATATTCAACTCTTAGATTTTAGTAAGCAATGTCAAGCAAACATTATGATCTTGTCGTTTTAGGAGGAGGCCCAGCAGGTTATGCTGCTGCCATGCGGGCAATTGATTTTGGAAAACGGGTATGCCTGGTTGAAAAATCAAAAGTTGGTGGTGCAGGTGTTTATCACGGGGCTCTTAGTTCAAAAACACTTTGGGAACTTTCTCAGAGGGTTAAGAATGTAAATGAAACCATTGTCTCCATTGGTAGAGATAAGTTTGAACTTTCCTGGGAGGAAGTTCGAAAAACACTGGATGAAGCTGTTTTTGAGCGAAAATTCCAGTTTTCTTGTCATATTAAGTTGTTAAAAACGCAACGAGCCGACTTGTTTACTTATCATCGTGGATTTGGGAAAATGTTGGATAAAAATACCATCCACATTTCTAAAGCAGATCACGAAGATGTCACCATTAAGACAGATTATATCATTATTGCTACAGGTAGTAGTCCTCGAAAATTACCCAACATTCCGGTAGATGAAGAGATTATTTTAACCAGTGATGGAATTGATTTAATTGAAGATTATCCAAAAAGTCTGGTAATTGTAGGAGCAGGGGTTATCGGTTGTGAATACGCAACTATATTCTCCAACTTTGGAAAAACCAAAGTGTACCTTATTGATCGGGCCGATCATATTTTGCCTTTTGAGGATGATGATATTTCACGTACTGTTTCTCAAAACCTTGAAAAAAGAGGCGTTACTATTCACCAAAGTGCTTCTTTACTGCGAATGGAGGTTGTTGATGGCGAGGTGGAATATGAGATTGAAACAGACGGTAAACGAGAAGTCATTCGAGTAGAGAAAGCCCTTTTATCTGTTGGACGTACAGCCAATAAAGAAGGTATTGGAATGGAAGAGCTGGGAATTAAAACCGGAGCTAACGGAAGAAATATTGGTGATGACGATACGCAAACTAATATTCCAAACATTTTTGCTGTAGGTGATGTCTCAGGACGAATTGCTCTAGTAAATATGGGGGAAATTGAGGCCCGTCATGCAGTTGAGCGTATTTTTGGTGGAAAAACACAACGTATTTCATACGATAATGTTTGTACTATCATGTTCCTTGAGCCAGAGGTAGCAGCGGTTGGAATGAACGAAAAGCAATGCATTGAACAAAATATACCTTGTAAAGTTGTTAAACTAGACTATTCAGTAATGGCACGTGCTATTGCGATGCGTAAAACGCAAGGTTTCTTCAAAATCATTGTGACCAATGATGATGAAATGAAAATTTTGGGAATGCGTGCTGTAGGTGAACATGCTTCTTCAGCTATAGAGGCTGTAGCATTACTAATAAAGATGGACAAAGGAATTAAAGAATTGGCCGAGTTGATTCATCCGCATCCTTCCATTGTTGAAGGGGTTCAAGAGTGTGTTAGAATGCTCATGAATCGATCTATCTTTAAATCATCTGTTTTTAAAGATAAATTGGCTTGTTACAGTTTGGTTGATGGAGTGAAGACACCACTTCAGCGTCTGTAAATTTCACAATTCATTTCTCATCTTTTTTGAACGAACAATAGAATGTTCCTCTACCCTATTTTTTCAAAAAAGGACAATGGTAAGCTCAATTAAGTCGACCTAAAACCAGCGACAAAGTTTGGACAATAAAAAAACCGCTCTTAAAAAAGAACGGTTCTCGATATCTTTTACAGAACTTTTATTAAGCCTGTCTTTTTTCTCTAATTCTTGCAGATTTACCTCTTCTCTCTCTGAAGTAGTAAATTCTAGCTCTTCTTACAGCACCAACTTTATTGATGTCAATCTTATCAATAAAAGGTGATGAAATAGGGAAAATTCTTTCAACTCCAATGTTTCCAGACATTTTTCTTACTGTGAATGTCTCAGTAGCTCCGGAACCTTTTCGTTGAATAACAACTCCTTGGAATTGCTGAACTCTTTCTTTATTTCCCTCCTTAATCTTATAGTGAACTGTAATAGTGGAACCTGCTTTAAAGTCAGGAAGATTAACCTCTGGCGTAAGTTCTTTTTGCAGTTCGTTGATTAAATTACTCATGTCAAAATTCTTTTCTTCTTCTCAAAAAATCAGCTGATTTTAAGCACACAGCTGTAAATGCGGGTGCAATATTACGAATAAAAGTTTAATTTATATCTATGATTTTCTCAAAAAAAAATTGTGGAAAGATCATTTCAGATGATTTAAAACTTCTTTAAATAAATCTTATCCCTTTTTACCTCTTTAGTTTAAGGCTCAAAACCAACAACACAAATATCATCAATTTGCTCGATATCTCCCATCCACTCTACAATCTCTTGTTCTAATTTATCCCTTTGCTGATCGAATGGAACACCGCAGTTAGCCAGGATAAATTCTTTCATAGCCTTCACCTTATATTTTTTCTCGCGAGCTCCACCAAACTGATCCGCATAACCATCAGAGGTCATATAAAACTTCAAACCTTCGGAAAGCGGAATTGCATGCTCCTCATACACCTGATCGTCTGAAGTAAATCCTGCTACCGCAACCTTTGTTGCTTTTATCTCCTGAATCTCTCCATCTTCAATAATCCACAACGGCCTATTTGCACCGGCGTAATACAGCATATTCGTATCCAAATCAATGGTACAAATCGCAGCATCCATTCCGTCTCTTGATGAACCAACTTCTCCATCCTGTTTCAAAGATGTTTTAATCGCCACATTCAATTCGGACAAAATTTTACCTGGAGAAGTAATTTTACGTTCAGAGACAATAATATTTAATCGATCTGAACCAATCATACTCATGAATGCTCCCGGGACACCATGCCCTGTACAATCGGCACAAACAAAAACCAATTTGCGGTTCTTTTCCAAAAACCAATAAAAATCTCCCGATACAATGTCCTTTGGACGAAATAATACAAATGACTTTGGAATCCATTTCTTCATCTCCGTTTCTAAAGGAAGAATGGCATTTTGAATTCTTTGTGCATAGTTAATACTATCCTCAATTTCCTGTTTTTGGTGCTGTAATACAATGTTTTTTTGGATGATTTCCTTGGTTCGTTTTTCCACAACTCCCTCTAACCAGGCATTCTTTGCTTTTAAGCGGATTGAACTGATTCTAACTCCTATAAACAATATCAATAAAAAGCAAACGGCATATAACATATACGCCCAACTGGTACGATACCAAGGAGGCAAAATGGTAAATCGATAAACTGCCTCTTCACTAATCTCTTCATAAATATTTTTAGCTCTTACTCTAAAAACATAATCACCTTCCATAAGGTTGGTAAAGCTTACCTCTGTTTTGTTAGACCATTGTGTCCATTCATGATCATCATCCACACCTTCAAGTATGTGTGAATAAAGTAACTTGTGTCCGTCTTCAAAATAAGGTGCCGAGAACCAAAAATGAGCATCATTGTTCACATAATCAATCATGATCTCCTCCGTTTCTGGTTGAGAAATAATTGGATTTCCTTTTGCATCCATCCAAGCCCCATTAAAAACTACAGAATCTCTTCCTGCCTGGAATTTTCGGATGAGTGTATAAAAATCAGAATCGTAACGTTTATAGTCATTTTGTTTATAACGAATCAATCCATCTGCCGAACCAATCCAAAGTACTCCATCATCTTCTAAATAAAACTCATTGATACGACCATAATCTAGCCCATAAAAGGGTTGATTCACATATTCTTTAGTTTTCTTATTGTAATACCCCACTTTAAAATCGGAACAATACCAGGTTCTGTTGGCATCATCCTCAATTAAAAGCATGTAGGTTGTAAAGATCGAATCATACAATGGTTGTGTTTGGAAAATTCCACGATTAAATTCAGGATCATTCTTTAAACTATCAGGCAACTCTTTTACAATCTCACTTTCATGAATAAAGGTCATGAGTCCTTGCGTTGAGCCAAAAATCACTGAGTCATTGTATATAATGGGTTTTCCTAATTCATCATCAATCATTCCGTCCATGAAACCGTATTGATCAAAAAGGTACTCCTCACCTGTCCATTGCATCCGCATAATTCCTGAATTGGATGTTCCCATCCACAAGGTGTTTTCATAATTGGGATCTAACTCAGCCCCTAAAAAAGTTGAGAAATTGTTTGGATAAGCCCAAGCCTCAAAGAAATCGTGTCCATAAATAAAAATCCCTTCTGAACCTCCTACTACGAAGTGTTTTTGATCGGGCATATATGCAATAACATTCGCATTTCGGTCCGTTAATTTGGTAAATTTCTGCCCATCAGACGAGCGGTAAACTCCTCCCCAGGTAGCAACATACAGGACATCATCAACTACCTTAAAGTCCCAAACCTGTCCTTTAACAGCATTCGTATTTCGGAATACTTTAGAGTTAGGATCTTCTAATACTTGAACAAACAAACCATAAGAAGTTCCCACATATAACATCCCTTTAAAACGGATAATGGCTTGTACATCCCCCTCTACTCCCATCTTTTCGTTGAAATAAGAAAGTGGAGAATGGTAATTTACCTTTGAGACTCCATTTCCCAAAGCCAACCACAAATTCAAATCCCTATCCATGAACATTCCCTGAACGTGATTAGAGCGTGCTCCTTTGGTGCGATCAATTTTGGTAACTATTTTTCCCTTTTCATCAATAATAATCACCCCTTCGGCAAAGGTATTTAAAGCAAAACGTCCATCTCCCAAGGCTTTAGATCCAAAAATCCCCAGTTCGGAAAGAGGTTCATCATTGAGTTCGGGAAGCGATCGCATTTGCCCATCTTTCCATTTAAAAAGTCCTATTTCCTGTGAAATAATGAGCAATGAGTCATCCTCCAAATGGTGAATTCCGAAACAACCGTAAATCTCAAACTCCTCTGTTCCCTCCAATTTCACCAAATCGTCATTCACATATTTCACAATCCCTACATTTCGTTCTCTTAGGTAGAGCGTTCCGTCTACCATAAAACTTGTATGGTAACTGTTTTCGGGATAAATAGTCCAAAGCTTATCTTCAGATATATCATATTCAAAAAAGGATTCCTGAGCTTGAAAATAAACTGAAGTTTCATTCGCATAAATATTCCAGATATCACTGAAAAACTGATCTTCTTCTGACAATCGTTCTTTTAAGGAATTGAATTTTAACTCCCCCCATTTGTCAGGTGCCAAATACCCAAAATCATTATAGGTTCCAGCATGAACAACTCCTCTTTCATCAACTGCCAATGAGCGCACAAAAGAACCTTGTCCTATTTTTATGAATTGCCATTTGGTCCCATCATATTCAACAATTCCACTTCCGGTAGAGAAATAAATAACTCCCCGTTTATCCTGTACTATTTGAAAGGCCTCGGGATTTCTATCTTTACCATAGTCATGTGTTGAATAATTGACTATGGGTGGATAAAACTCCTGAGCCCCACCAAAAAGTGGACAAAGGGCAAAAAATGTTAGTAAAAGGAGTCTCATTGAATTGGGGACTTAGACTGCGTTGATCTATCTTTACCCAAAAATAGATAAAAATGGCAAATCAGATGACTTTAAAGGAAGTAATTGAAAAGGTAGAAAAATTCCACACCTCTTTTGGAATTGAAAATAACTACAATCCTACAGTGGAAATTTCGCAGGAGCAGATTCAATTACGTTACAATTTGATGCGAGAAGAAAATGAAGAGTATCTGGAAGCCGCTAAGGAAGGAGATTTAGTAGAGGTTGCCGATGCTTTGGGTGATCAATTATACATTTTATGCGGAACGATTTTAAAACACGGTTTACAGCATAAAATTGCCGAAGTTTTTGAAGAAATTCAACGATCTAATATGAGTAAGCTAGATGCGGATGGAAAGCCTATTTACCGGGAAGATGGAAAAGTTATGAAATCCGAACTTTATTTCCGTCCAGATATCAAATCGATCCTCGACAACTAAACAACTTCATATCCTTGAATTATTGTGGGTTTAAGGCATAGGTTGTAACCATTTGAAAATGTTTGCAATATATTTTCAAACAACCAACCTATGAGAAACCTAAAACCATTTTTCACCCTTCTCCTGTCATGTGCATTTATTTCTGGATTTTCGTTTGAGAACTCTCAATACGTTTCCATTGAATCATTGGTGAAATCTGGTATTGTATCGGCCACCGTTAATGGATTGGGGGGACATGAAGAAGAGTGTGTAGAATTTACCTTAACGAATCACAAAGCCGATTCAACCTATGTTTGGATAGAAGCCGGAAGACGACTGGAATCTTATGACAAAGGAGAACAAGACATTTTTCTGGTTCGCAATGAAAAAGTAGGTTTAGGTCCGGGAGAAACAAAAAAAGTAGCAGGGCGAGGTTTTTGTTGCCAGAGTAAAAAAGCTGGTCCCGGAGAACATTCAAAGTTCACTATTGGAGCCATGGCCGTTGCAAGTTGGGTACTTTTAGCCAATTTAATTGACAAATATCACTTCCCTACCAGTCCGGTTCAAAATGCAGTTTGGGTATTGTCTAATGGACACGATATTCGGTCAATTACTCCTATTCGTGGTCGTCCAACCATACGGCTGAGAGAATGTGTCGCGGACATTTTAGAAATAGATTTACCCTGGTATTCTTACGGCTATATGGATTCGGAAGACTCTACCGAATTGTTTTCAGGTGTCAAAGACAAAATTGTGGCTGAAGTACCTTTTTCTGTGCCAAGACGAACAATGATAACAGGTCAGATCAAAGACAAATCAGGTAATTTACTGTACCAAAGTGCTTCATATCATGCGAACAGAGGTGAGAATGTCTATTTTTTAGAAGCAGACATTCATGATTGGGCTATTGGCGAATACGATTTTTATTTGATGGAGGATTTTGGAACCTTAAACCAAAAAAGATCCTTCACAGTTGTAGCTGATGAAATTATAGAACCCGAAGGTGGTTTGGATGAGGGTTTAATTATAGATGGTTAACTTAGCCATGTGTTAAATGTGGAGGAAATATCGTTTCCATTATTATTAGATGGCGGACTATCGAATGAACTTGAAAAACAAGGACATCATCTCAATGACAAATTATGGTCTGCACGTTTATTGAAAGACAATCCTAGAGCAATTGTTGATGCTCACTTAGCTTACTTACGTTCAGGAGCTCAAATTTTGGTCACTGCCTCCTATCAAGCTAGTGTTACCGGTCTCGTTGAGAATTTGAATCTTTCTGAAGAAGAAGCTCAGCACTTGATGGAACACTCTGTTCAATTGGCAAATGAAGCGATTGAATTGTATCAGAAAGAAAGTGGTGATTTCTCTAAAAAGTATGTTGCAGCCAGTATTGGCCCTTATGGTGCTTATTTAGCAGATGGCTCGGAATACCATGGTGATTATAGGATTTCAGATGAGGCTTTATACATTTTTCATAAAGAAAAACTGGACATTTTAAGCAAAACTAATGCTGATTTTTTGGCCTGTGAAACTATTCCATCTTTTAGGGAAGCTAAAGTCTTAAGTCATTTGTTAGATAGATATTCGATTTTATCCTGGGTTTCTTTTTCCTGTAAAGATGAATTTCGATTAAATGATGGATCTGATTTGAGATTGGTTAGCCAATTGTTTGAATCTTGCAAAAATGTTTTTGCGTTAGGAATTAATTGTACACCTCCTCAATACATTCAAAATCTCATTCAACTTTTAAAGAGCATTGGCCATCAAAAGAAAATAATTGTTTACCCTAATTCTGGTGAGTTGTATGACACTCAAAACAAAAGCTGGAGTGGAAATAACAATCCAATAATGTCTGCAAAATTGAGCACTGAATGGCTGGATTCAGGAGTTGATATTATTGGTGGATGTTGCCGAATTGGACCTCCACACATAGCTGCTATCAAAAACACTATTGACTCTCGCCAATAAATTGAATTGTTTGTTAATACGTTGAAAAGAGAGCCCGATCGGTAAAATAGAACAATACAAAACAGATCGGGAGAAACTCTTTATGTCAACCTTGAGAGTCGATCAAAAAGGCTTCTTGCCACTAACTCCTGTTCTACAGTAGTCATGTGGGGCTGAACTTTTAGCATGATCCGATGATAGATATCAAGCCATTCGTCAATTACCTTACCATTAGACACTTCCATCATATCAGCTACAATGGAAACAATGTTTAAAGTATATCGTTCATCATCTGAGAGACCTATAGATTCCAGGCCATTTAAAAGGGAGTTGTGCTTAATATCTTCTTGGATCAGTTTAATAATTAACTCCTTGCGCTCCATGCACAAATTTCTGAAATTTGTTAGGAAAGAAGATAGCAGATTCAGAATCTGATTTTATCTTTCCGAAATCCAATTTTCTATTATGAATGGAAAGGTGTATGTAATGTTTGGAAAAGGCTTTGGGACAGATGACGAAAAAAGTCAGAAAATCCAACTTTTTCAAGATTAACTTTTTCATTATGTAATTTTTTTGGTTAAGACAATAGTACAAATAATTACCGTTCGGTCATTAATAAAGCTAAATTAATTAATGACATTACAGTCATGAAAGACAAGGAAGATATACTACAGAATTTTGCATTTAAAGTCAGGGACCTCCGCCAGAAAAAAGGTGTGACACAAGCCAATGCTTTTAACGACACCGGCATTCATTTTGGGAGAATTGAACAAGGAAAAAGAGACGTTTCCTTAACAACACTTACCAAAATTGCAACATACTTCGATGTTAATATAGGTGAATTAGTCGATTAAATGAACTATTTCTCCTCAATTTTGGAGAAACTGTTCCCGCCCTAACTTAAGCTAATTGCCCTATTTTGCTATCTTTTCATATGATGGCTAGCTACTTACACCTCTAAACCTCCCTCTTTTTATTTTAACAGATGTATCTAATAATGATCATTATTAAATAAAAAACCCCTTGGATTTCTCCGCGGGGTTTTCAACTTAAATTAAAGTTTTTATGAATTAAGTATCGATATTAGCGTATTTAGCGTTTTTCTCGATAAACTCTCTACGTGGAGGAACTTCGTCTCCCATTAGCATAGAGAATGTTCGATCACACTCAGCTGCATTCTCAATTTCAACTTGTCTCAATGTTCTGTTTTCAGGACTCATAGTTGTTTCCCACAGTTGCTCTGCGTTCATCTCTCCAAGACCTTTATAACGTTGAACATTTACACTTGAATCTGATCCACTTCCCTTAAACTCCATAATCAAACGATCACGTTGATCATCACTCCAAGCATACTGTGCCTTCTTTCCTTTCTTAACCTGATAAAGAGGTGGAGTCGCAATGTATACATACCCTTTCTCTACCAATTCTCTCATATGACGGAAGAAGAATGTTAAGATCAAAGTCTCAATGTGCGCACCATCTACGTCGGCATCACACATGATAATGATTTTGTGATAACGTAGTTTTTCAAGATTCAAAGCTCTTTCATCATCCTCTGTTCCTACCTTAACTCCAAGAGCTGTATAGATATTCTTGATTTCTTCGTTTTCGAAGATCTTATGCTGCATTGCTTTCTCAACGTTCAAGATCTTACCTCTCAATGGCATAATCGCCTGGAAGTTTCTGTCACGTCCTTGCTTTGCTGTTCCACCCGCTGAATCTCCCTCTACTAGGTAAATTTCACATTCTGCAGGATCTTTTGATGAACAGTCAGCTAGCTTACCAGGAAGTCCTCCTCCTGTCAATACATTTTTACGCTGTACCATTTCACGCGCCTTACGTGCTGCGTGGCGAGCCTGAGCTGCTAAGATCACCTTTTGAACAATCGATTTTGCATCTTTTGGATGCTCCTCCAAATAATTGGTCAACATCTCCGACACTGCTTGTGAAACCGGTGCTGTTACTTCTCTGTTCCCCAATTTAGTTTTGGTTTGTCCCTCAAACTGAGGCTCTGCAACCTTAACTGAAACTACTGCCGTTAAACCTTCACGGAAGTCATCACCTGAAATTTCAAATTTCAGTTTGTCCAACATTCCTGATTCTTCAGCGTATTTCTTTAATGTATTGGTTAACCCTCTTCGGAAACCAGACAAATGCGTCCCTCCCTCATGGGTGTTAATGTTATTTACGTAAGCGTGAAGGTTCTCTGCATAAGAAGTATTATAAATCATTGCTACTTCTACCGGAATTCCGTTCTTTTCTCCTTCAATGTGAACAACCTCTTCGATCAAGGCTTCACGACTTTCATCAAGGAAACGAACAAATTCTGAAAGTCCTTCTTTAGAATGGAAAGTCTCTCCATGGAAATTACCTTCTTCGTCAGTGTGACGTTCATCCGTAATGGTAATGGTAATTCCTTTATTCAAATACGCCAACTCACGCATACGGCTCGCCAACGTTTCGTAATTATATTCTCTGTATTCAAAGATTTGAGGGTCTGGGTGAAAAGTCACCGTTGTTCCTGTGTGATCAGAAACACCGTCTTCTTTAACCGGATAAAGCGTTTTTCCTCTTTCGTATTCCTGACGGTAAACTTTACCATTTCGGTTTACAACTGCCTCTAACCTCTCAGAAAGGGCATTTACACAGGAAACCCCAACACCGTGAAGACCTCCGGATACTTTATAAGAATCTTTGTCGAACTTACCACCAGCACCAATCTTGGTCATTACTACCTCTAAGGCAGAAACTCCCTCTTTAGCATGAATGTCAACCGGAATTCCACGACCGTTATCTGTCACTCGAATTCCGTTATCCTCCATAATGGTAACGGTTATATGATCACAATATCCGGCTAAAGCCTCATCAATAGAGTTATCCACCACCTCGTAAACCAGGTGATGTAATCCTCTCACACCAACATCACCAATATACATGGAAGGACGCATCCTAACGTGCTCCATTCCTTCGAGGGCCTGAATACTATCCGCCGAATAAGATTTCTTGTTTTCTTCGCTCATATCATCTATTTAGGTTCCTTTAAAAACAAACTGCAAACTATCCAATGGTTTGAAAAAATTCTCAGGGTGTTTTGAAGGCAATCAAAGATACTAAATCGACCCGCCAAAAAAGAGGTACTAACAGGCCTTTTACAGGGAGTTTTCAACATGTAATTAACAAAACGTAAAGCCGGGCTTAACGCCTTTTTAATCCTACCTTTACTCAACAATTTCGATTGGGACTTTCAGGCCAATATCATCTCCTAAAAATGAAGCAGTTATGCAGCTAAATTAAAACCTAGTTTTATTGATTTAAGATTCAACTTTTAGCAATGGAATCAGGAAAGTAGAAATGAAATGCCCTAATTATGATTTAATAGCATTATTTTTACCCCAAATTTTTGACGAATGAGTGCTACTTTTCACCATCTAAATATAGCAGACGTAAGGCGAGAAACAGCTGACACTGTATCCATAGCCTTTGAATTAAAAGCCGAAAACGAGGCTGATTTTAAATTTATTGCTGGTCAGTACCTGACCTTAAAAGCTGATATCAAAGGCGAAGACGTTCGACGATCTTACTCCATTTGCTCCTCGCCATCGCAAGGAGAATTGAGAGTTGCTGTTAAGCAGGTTGAAGGCGGAAAATTCTCGACCTATGCTAATACGGAGTTAGCAAAAGGACAAACAATGGAAGTAATGGTTCCAAACGGAAACTTCCTTGTTGAGCCTAATGCTGCTAAAAGTGGAAACTATGTTTTTTATGCGGCAGGAAGTGGAATTACTCCTATCCTATCCATGATTCGCTCTATTCTGGAAACCGAAGCTGAAAGTAAAGTATTTCTTTACTATGGAAATAAGTCGGCTGAGGACACCATTTTTAAGACTCAATTGGATGAATTGGCTGCACAATACTCTAACTTCAAACTAACCTACATCTTAAGTCGTGAAGATACAGGTGAGTCTACTACTTATGGTAGAATTGATGAAAATAAATGCTCACACTTTTATGATGCTGACTTAGCTGATTTGAAAATTGAAGGAATTTATAGCTGTGGTCCTCAGGAGATGATTGAGATGATCAAAGAATTCTACATCAGCAAAGGTTTATTGCATAAAGTGCATTTTGAATTGTTCACTACTCCGGTAGCTACAGAAACTGAAACTGTAGATGATGGAGTTTCTGTTGACAGCCAGGTTACAGTGATTATTGATGATGAAGAATACGAATTTGAGCTTTCTACTGACGGACCTGATATTTTACAGGCTGCTCAGGATAATGATGCAGACGTTCCTTTTTCATGCAAAGGTGGAGTTTGTTGTACTTGTAGAGCAAAAGTTTTAGAAGGAACGGTAAAAATGGCTGTGAACTTTGCTTTGGAGGAAGACGAAGTTGCCAACGGTTTCATTTTGACATGTCAAGCTCATCCAACTTCAGAGAAAGTAGTTGTTTCTTACGACGAATTCTAAATCATGAAACGTATTGTTGTCATTGGGGCCAGTCGTGGAATTGGGAAAGAACTGGGATTAATCTTAGGGAAAGATCATAAAGTTCTTTTACTCTCGCGAAATCTGGAAGCCCTGCAAGAAATTCAAAAATCACATGATAATTTGAAAGTAGCGCAGTTGGATTTAGCCGATGATCAACTCAAAGAGAATCTCACTTCCATTGTCAAAAGTCACTTTGAAGAAGTAGATGTTTTAATTAACAATGCTGGTTTTTTGGTGAATAAGCCCTTTTTAGAGCTCAATCGAAAGGATATTACCAGAAGTTTTCAAATTAACGTTACAGGACTCATAGAGAGCTGCCAGGCCATTGTGTCCTTAATGACAAAAGGAGCTCATATCGTAAATATTGGTTCGATGGGTGGTTTTCAGGGAAGTGCTAAATTCCCAGGTCTGAGTGTTTATAGCTCTACTAAATCAGCTGTAGCGGGATTTTCAGAATGTTTGGCAGAGGAATTAAAGGAAAATGGTATTTCAGTTAATTGTTTAGCTCTTGGTGCAGCCCAAACTGAGATGTTAGAAGAAGCTTTTCCGGATTATAAAGCTCCAGTTAGTGCAAATGAAATGGCTGAGTTTATTACAGACTTTAGCCTCAATGCCCATCAATGGATAAATGGAAAAACCATTCCGGTTTCTCTCTCTACTCCCTGATTTTTTTGACTTTAATTGGTTTTGTCAATTTTGTCAAAGGATTTGACTATTCCTTGAATCAAGGCCGAACTAAATCCCTGATGCTCCATTTCATTGAGTCCAGTGATTGTGCATCCTTTTGGAGTTGTTACCTTATCAATTTCCATTTCGGGATGAGAGTTGTTTTGAATTATTAAATCAGCTGCTCCCTTTACAGTTTGAGTGGTTATTTTAGAAGCTGTTTTGGCATCAAATCCCAATTGAATTCCTCCTTGAATCATCGCTCGAATGAAACGCATAGCATAAGCTATTCCACATGCACCCAAAATAGTTGCAGCGCCCATTAATTCTTCATCAATCACAATGGTTCTTCCAATTCCGGAGAAAAGGTACTCTACCATTTGAACTTGATCTTTAGAAGCATGTTTTGCACTAATACAGCTAATCGATTCCTGAATGGCCGAAGCCGTATTGGGCATCGCTCTAAAAATAGACGTTCCCTTTGGTAAATGTTCCTCAATTTCTGCCAATGAGACCTCAGATGCCACTGAGATGACCACATGATTCTCATTTATCACATCCCTGATCTCATTTAAAATCTCTGCAACTTTATAGGGTTTTACAGCAATTATAAGATAATTTGCTTTCTCTGCAATTTCCTTGTTATTTGTACTAATATGAACTCCTTTTTCACGAAGGGGGTCTAGCTGATCGAGATTTTTTCGACTTGCAAAAAATTGGAGTTGGTCAGATTCTTTACTTTTTAATAATCCTTCCAAAATGGATGTGCCAATATTACCACATCCCAATACAGCTATTGAGTTCATTAGGGCCAGTTTAATTTACGTTTCAATTGCGTGGCAAATCTAAGGCAATAAAACAGAACTACTGCCTGTAATGGGCTGAATAATGAGAATCGACAATAAATAATTGGGATTGTTCAAAAAGCTAGTGTTGTCTTAGGAATTGGAACGTTTCTCTTTTCGCTTCTTTTTTTTATTCTGCTTTTCGCGTTCCTTCGCTTTTTTCTTCTTTTCTTTCTTGTACTGTTTGCTCTTTTTAACTCGATCTTTATACTCCTTCTGTCCTTCTTTATAGTCTTCCTTTTTAAGAATGACTGCTTTCTCATCAAAAGCAATTAAACCACTCTCAATATCCTTGAGCACGTGCTCGGTAATTTTATCATCACCTTGTGCATCAAATTCCGATTTAATATCCTGATCCCAAATTTTCCCCATCATGGAAAACATCTTTGCCTTGGATTTACCTCTGTATTTTGAAGCAATATCATAAACTGTCATTCCTGTTTCACGATGAATTAATTTCACTAACATCCGTCCTTCAGAAGTGTACATATCCAAAATGACATATTTGAAATCGGCTTTTAAATCCTTGTAAGCATTTTTATAGAACTTGTTTTTCTTTCTTCTTCGGTTTATGGAAGCTGTGTTGTTTTCAATTTCATCAACAACATCCGCCGCATAGAGTGCATAAGGATATACTTTTAAGACCAATCGTTTTGAACGATTGTATTTGATCATATAATCTTTGCTGTAAACTTGAACTGCATCCGATTTATAATCTTTGAGACTGTCTGGATTCGGCAATTCAATTTGCGCTATGGCTGATGTTCCAACCAATAGACCTAATGCAATGATGATCAACTTTTTCATAGCAATTCTGATTACAAATCCTATACCAAAAATTACGACTTTTTTATGAATATGTTGTGCTTACTTTCATTTTTTTTCTACTTTAGGCCATTATGAGAACAAGCATTTACTGTATTCTTTCTGCGATTTTATTTGCCTTTGCTTCCTGTAATGGAGAAGGTAACGATTCAGTTGATATTACTGATACAACTGATCTTGATACAGGTAAAATCGATACTACTTTGGGAGCAGACACAACTGTTTTAGACAGTGCCGGATATGTTGATGAAGAAGCAGAGATCGCCAATGAAATTGAAAAGATTTATGGTGAGCAGTGGGAATTTTGTGATTGCGTGGTGAAAAATGATTCAGTAAACAATGCCATTTTAGAAGCTGAAGAAGATGAAGAAATTGATCGAATTATAGCACGAATGGATGTTATTGACCAACACTGTAAAGAAATGCTTACAACGCCTAACACGACTCCAGATGAACGGGCAGCTCACGAAAAGAAAGTGAACAAGTGTTTAAAAGCAGCTAAGAACTAACTTTTACTTCTTAAAATCTTAAGGTTAAATTGAGTGCAGCCGTATTACGGTCAATGATGGTTGGTGCCCACTGAAAAGTAAGATTTTCAGAAACATCAAAGGTCACGAAATGTGCATCTACCAAAGCTTCCACTATATTGAGTGCGTAAACACCTATAGTTGCAAAAATGAAAATATCTCTACTCTTTGAGTAGTCATCAAACTCAGTGGTTAATTGACTATCTGAATGTAAAGCAAATTCAGGATTTTGATAAGCTACAGAAGGATTATCTTGCCTGAAGAGATACTCTTCCTTTCGAGCCCGAGCCGCAGTATAATTGGTATAAAAGAAATAGGACGTTACTCCCAATCCTCCATAAATAATTGGCACCTTCCACCAGGCTCTATGCTTTTTATTACGGTATTTCCGATATCCAATTTCATTATACATCTGCCCTGCTCCCGGAACAATTGCCGAAAGAATTGTAGCTGTTTTAAATGAGTGATGGTAAGAAGTGTCAATTGGATAAACCTTCTTTTGACGCTTCTTCTTTTTTACTGATGTGGTATCAATGGCCGGAATGGTATCTTGGGCATATACTCCCCAGGAAAAAGTAAATAGTAGTAAAATTAATATTCGGCCTGGCATTTTAGTTTACTGCATCAATTCGATGATTCTACGAAGATCTTCTTCAGAATCAAACGAAATAACGATTTTACCTTTGCCTTTATTGTTGGCAGACAATTTTACTTTTGCCTCTAGTTGCTCTGAGAGCGACGTTTGCCAGCTTTCAAATTCTGCAGAAGGCTCAGCTTTAGCAGGAGTTTCTTTTTTCTCCTTAGCGGCTCTATTTGATTTTAACAAATTTTCTAACTCACGCACAGACAATCCTTCATTGACTACCTGGCGGAATAAGGCCATTTGCATTTGCTCATCTCCTGCAGATACAATTGCTCTTGCATGCCCCATAGAAATTAATCCCTGCTTAATTCCCAATTGAATTTGAGCTGGTAATTTTAAAAGCCGAAGGAAATTAGTAATGTTAGAGCGACTTTTGCCTAATTTTTTACTCAGCTTTTCTTGCGTGAAATTACACTCGTCAATCAAACGCTGATATGATAGTCCAACTTCGATCGCATTCAAATCAACTCGCTGAATGTTTTCTACCAAAGCCATTTCTAACATGGACTGGTCATTCGCAATTCGGATGTAACAAGGTACTTCCGTCACCCCAGCTAACTGAGAAGCTCGGAATCGTCTTTCACCTGAAATTAATTGGTATTTATCTCTTCCTAATTTACGAACTGTTAAAGGTTGGATAATACCGTGTACCTTAATTGATTCTTTAAGTTCATTGAGTGATTCCTCTTCAAAATCCGTTCGTGGATTAAAAGGGTTTGCCTCAATTTGATCAATTGAAATATTTGAAATAGAGCCTACTGTTTGTTCCCCTACTCCGAAATTTTTGGTTGTTGTAATATCCGTATTCGCATTTTCTAATAATGCGCTCAATCCTTTACCTAAAGCAGCTCTTTTCTTAGTCATTTCCTAACAAATTATATCAATTGCTTATCCTTATTTTTCATTTTCGTCAAATCATTCTTTTGAAGGATTTCACGTGCGAAGTTTAGATAGTTAATTGATCCTTTACATGTAGCATCGTGCATGATGATAGTTTCTCCAAAACTTGGAGCTTCTCCCAAACGGGTATTTCGATGAATAATGGTATTGAACACCAATTCCTGAAAATGAGTCTTTACTTCATCCACAACCTGATTGGCCAATCGTAAACGCGTATCGTACATAGTAAGCAAGATACCTTCAATATCCAATTCTTGATTAAGACGTCCCTGAACAATTTTAATGGTATTCAATAACTTTCCTAATCCTTCCAATGCAAAATATTCGCACTGAACCGGAATAATTACCGAATCAGAAGCTGTTAAAGCATTCACGGTGATTAATCCCAAAGAAGGTGAACAATCAATGATAATGAAATCGTAATCATCTTTAATGTTCTGTAATGCCATTTGCAAACGATGTTCACGATTTGGCATATTGATCATTTCCAACTCCGCCCCGACCAAGTCGATGTGAGCAGGAATAATATCAAGATTTGGATTTTCGGTGCGAATAATAATTTCAGCTGGATCAGTTTCATTGATCAAACAGTCGTAAATGCTCTTTTGAACGTTACGCGGATCAAAGCCCACTCCTGATGTCGCATTTGCCTGCGGATCAGCATCCACAATCAACGTCTTATACTCTAACACTCCGAAGCTTGCTCCAAGATTGATTGCAGAAGTTGTTTTTCCTACTCCCCCTTTTTGATTAGTTACTGAAATTATTTTCCCCATATTCAAGCACAATTTGAATCTTCAAATATACTTTTTTTGTTGCTAGAAATGGGAATTATTCCAAACTAGTTATTCACAATTTTCGTTCGGTAACCGTATAGATAAAAACGGTACCAAAGCCTAAGGCCAATAAGCTATGAAATGCAATCATACCGTACATTCCGTTTACAATTCCATAAACGATTCCAAAGACAAAATAGAGACATAAGAGGCCTTCAACCAAAGTAGAGAAACGAAGATTTTTAGCCAGATAACTGTTTAATTTCCAATCTTTTTTTTCGGACAGGAAATTAAACTTAGGCGTTCGGACAAAAGGTGTTTTTTTACCGGCATAAGCCATTAAAACAGCCTTGGTATTGTAAAAAGACATTCCCAATGAAACGGAGAGAAACTGAAGAAAACGAAAAGTAAAAGCAAAAAACTTGACCAATCCGTTTGAATAGTTTTCTCGGAATGAAAGCCAATAGTAAAACATCAAAAATCCAGTAGACACAAAGAAAATAGAGGTGAACCGAATGAGATTTGCATAGCTTTCATCCATCTTGACAACCGAAATAAGTGGCACACTCATTAAAGCCGCTAAAAAGACAAAAAGATACACTGAACTGTTAAATAGATGGGCCAATCCATGTAAACGATGCTTAAATGGAATGCCTTTGGAGAATAGAAGTTTTGGAAATAGTTTAACAAAGTTCTCTGCCCCGCCTTTCGTCCATCGAAATTGCTGACTTTTTAGTGCTGAAATGGCCATTGGAAGTTCTGCAGGAGCTTCTACCTCCTCCAAATAAATGAATCGCCAATCTTTTAACTGAGCACGATAGCTCAAGTCTAAATCTTCCGTTAAAGTATCATGCTCCCATCCTCCAGCATCAATAATGGTCTTCTTTCGCCAAATACCGGCTGTACCATTAAAATTGATGAAATGTGCTCCAAAATTCCGTCCTACCTGCTCTACCGAAAAATGCCCATCCAAAGCAAACGCTTGTAATTTAGTTAAGAGGGAATGGTTCCGATTTAGATGTTCCCACCGCGTCTGAACCAAACCAATTTCAGGATCGTTAAAACACCCGAGGGTTTTATGTAAGAACTCTGGATTAATCACAAAGTCAGCATCAAAAATGGCAATAAACTCTCCTTTGGCATTATGTAAACCATAGTCCAAAGCTCCAGCCTTAAAACCAATTCTATTTTCTCGTAACACCAATTTATAATCAAATCCCTGCTCCTGATACTTTGGCAATTCATCTCGCAGAATTTCAGTTGTTTCATCCGTAGAATCATCTAAAATCTGGACTTCATATTTATCTTTTGGATAATTGAGTTTAGACACTGAATCGAGCAAACGCTTTACGACATACTTCTCGTTGAATAATGGCAATTGAATTGTCACAAAAGGTAATTCAGACAGCTCCTCACATTTTTGAGGCTCTTTTTTTCGCTTAATTCTAGATCGGATATAATTGAGTCCCAAAGAAAATTGTACCAGGGCAAAAAGAAAAATAGCAAAAAGCGAAAAGCAATACAATATGATCACTAACCAAGCCATTAGAGATATTTAAAGATGGATAAAATGATCTTATAACCTGCTAAAATGGTTCCCTTTACCGTTCCAGACACTTTTGAAACTCCAATTCTCTTTTTATAGTTCACCGGAACCTCGGCATAGGTTAATTTGTGCTTTGCGGCTTTAATTTGCATTTCGATGGTCCAACCATAGGTTTTGTCCCTCATCCCAAGAGCCATTAACTTATCGTATTTTATCGCCCTAAACGGTCCTAGGTCAGTATATCGAACACGATAAAACAATCGCATAAGTCTCGTTGAAAGCCAATTTCCAAAACGCTGAGGAACGGTCATTGAACCCTTTTCTTTTTGTCCCAGGGCTCTTGACCCGATCACAAAATCAATATCGTCCTCTAAAATGGGCTCTAGAACATCTACCATTTCTTCGGGATAATCAGAATAATCTCCATCAAGGAAGACGACAATATCCGGAGCTACCTCCATTTGAGATGCATACTCCATTCCTTTGAGACAAGCCCACCCATAACCTGTACGAGATTCATCCAAAACCGTAGCTCCAGCAGCTGAAGCCACCTCCTTTGTACGGTCGTTGGAATTGTTGTTACAAACTAATATATCCTGATCGGCTATGAGACTCCTTGGAATGTCTTTAACCACATGTCCAATAGAACCTTCTTCGTTATAAGCCGGAATAATTACGACTATCTTTTGATTCATTCTTAAGTGCTTCCGCCTTCTCCTTAATCAACTAATTATTGAATTAAACTTCGATTTTAAAACCGTCGTTTCCAAGTACAATTGGTCCTTCGTTTCCAAATCTACCTTCTTCTGGTCCGTTTTCCAATTTTAAAACTCCACGTGGACAAACGGCCGAACAAACACCGCATCCTACACAAGAGGCACGAACAATGTTTTGTCCTTTTTGAGCATAAGCTCGCACATCAATTCCCTGCTCACAATAAGTAGAACAATTTCCGCACGAAATACATTGACCTCCATTGGTGGTAATTCTGAAACGAGATTTGAAACGTTGAACAATTCCCATATAAGCTGCCAAAGGGCAACCGAATCTACACCATGAACGGTTTCCGAAATAAGGATAAAAACCAGTTCCAATTACACCTGCAAAGATAGAACCAATAAGAAAACCATACCAGTCTCTCAAATTATATGCTGAAATTCCAAGCAATGTTGATTGTCCATCACCTCCATCAGGGCCACTTAAAGCTGTGAAGGTATGCCAGCCCACCCAAATGGTTAATAAACCAGCAAATACTAAAACTCCATGAACTAACCAACGCTCTAATTTCCAAGCCCACATTTTTTTGTTGGACAACTGACGGTAAGGATCTCCCAAAGTTTCGGCCAATCCTCCGCATCCACAAACCCAAGAGCAATACCAACGTTTACCGTAAAAATAGACTAAGGTTGGAACCACAATTAAAGCTAATACAAATCCCCAGATCAATAAAAACAATCCAAACATTCCGGCATCTAGCAATTGCTCGACATTATACTTATACAAAAAGGTATAATCCAAGGGCATAGCATTTTTTAAATCTTTTCCCGGAAGACCAAAGATTGGTAGAATTTCGACCAACAAAAAGGCAAAAATGATCTGAAAAAACAACACACTGGTTGTTCGTACCATTTGATATTTGTTGTGACGATATTTAATGTACATCCGGATTCCCATCACCACCATCGCAACCACATACAACATTCCATACAAGAACCATTGTGAAGCTTGTTGCCCGGCAATGAACAATCCTTTAACCGGATCAGCCACTGTGATACTCTCTACCATTAACCATGGATAGAAGTATAAGACGATATAAAAGCCAATTAGCCAAACTGCCGTTGCAATTCCAATCCACCCTCTGTTGGTCGCTGAACTATGATAAACTCCGTCGTTTTTAATTCCTGGAGGACCATCCAAGATAAGATTTGGAATGATCCACATTAAAGACCCAATAATTCCTAACCCAAATGTTAGAAAAAGAAACAAACCTTTATTTTGCGATACAGGACCATTTTGTGACATACGAGCGATCCTCAGTCCCAAATCTTTATCTGTTGAATACACTACATTACCCCAATCCTGTGCGGCAATTAAAGCGTCATTTTTTTCATGATAAACTTTTAGCGCCGGGCTGACAATGCCCCAGGAATCACTATATGTTTTTCCTTGTGTCTCAGCAATAAACTCCTCTCCAAAAAGGGCCATTTCTTCTGGCTTTAAAGTTTGCTCAACGGCTTCACGACTTTCAACCGAATAACTTCCAAAAAAAGGTAATGCAGTAAATAAAGCCAATGCGATCAAAAAGATGATCAATCCTAAATTCTTAATAATTTTCATAATTAGGCATTAAGCAGATTTCTCCACCAATTTTTTTTCTTTAATTCGACATTCATTCCGGTTTTCAGATTAAATCCGTCCACTATTTTTGCTTCGTAACTACTGAAAAATTCAGGATCAAAATTCGCTGTTTTCAGGTTTTCCATCACTGTTTTGATCGATGCTTCTTCTTTTAACCATTGATCAAATAGGTGGTGCCTCATACGGATGCCAAAAACATTGATTCCTCTGAATTTCAAGCTTTCTTTTTCCCAAACAATATGAAGGCAGATTTTACCATCCGAATGTTCCCAATAATAATGATCTTCATCATCAGCTCGTTGGGCTGATACAATTCCGTACGTTTGATACTCTATATCAAAGAATTTAGCAGAATTGAACCATGGTCCCGGATCGTACGCTTTTCGGTTACCACAAATAGTTTGAGCTAATGTTTCGCCCATAATACGGCCAGTATACCACACTTGTTCTATCGGACGTCTGCCATTAACTGGCTCATTAAATTGAGCACAATCTCCTATAGCATATATATCCGGAATGTTCGTCTCGAGATATTCATTCACCATCACTCCTCTTTGCACCTCTATTTCCGAATCTTTTACAAAATCCACATTCGGAGAAACTCCTGCAGTTAAACCAACAATTTGGCATTCGATCTCCTCACCTGTGGAAGTGATAACCCCTTTTGCTCTTCCCGTTCCATCATCAATGATTTCCTTAAGCTCAGTATTGAATCTCAAATCAACATGATGCTCTTTGATGTGATTACTAATCAGCTTTCCTTCTTCATCTGGTAAAACATTCCCCCAGAACTTACTTTCACGCACTAAAAAGGTGACTTCAATTCCTCTACTCAATGCCATTTCGGCCAATTCCACCCCAATGAGTCCTCCTCCTACAATGACCATTCTTTTCGCCGAAGGTGAATTCTCCTCCAACTCATCCAAATCCTGCTTGGAATACAATCCTTGAACTCCTTTTAAATCTTGCCCTGGCCATCCAAACTTATTGGGTTTAGAGCCTAAGGCTAAAATGAGTTTATCATACTTAACATCAGAACCTGACTTCATGATTAAACTCCTGGAAGCCGTGTCAATTTTCTCCACTTGATCTTCCAACAAATCAATTCGGTTCTTTTCCCAAAACCAAGGTTCATAAGGTTGAATATCCTGAAAACGCATGTGTCCCATATAAACATACATAAGGGCGGTTCGGGAATAAAAGTATTTTGTCTCTTTGGAAATAACGAGGATTTCGTCGTCGCTATTTTTTCGGATGTGACGGGCGGCTGTTATACCGGAGACCCCGTTTCCAATGATCACTATTTTACTCATATCGGAACTAAGAACTAGTAGGTTGACCTATCTGTCGAATAAGATATTCAAAACTTACGAAATTTTGAACGAATTTGAAAGCTTACTGAAAATTAAAGCTTGACTTTAGTTAGAGAGTTTTTTCTTTAAAAATTCTTCAGTTTGCTGTATAGATGCTTGATCAACCGCATAAACGGTAACTAAAAGTTTTCCTTTTTCACTGTTATTGATAGCAATTCGTTCGTTAATTACTGCCCAAGGGCATTGATATAACCAATCACGAACTTTTTTAGCCATTGCTATTTCATCTTTTTCACCAATATCCAGAATAATACGACTTGACAACAAACGACCTTTCGCCTGTCGTTTCACCAGGTTTGACTGGCTGACAGTATGGTAGTTGATAAAGACTAATTCTTCATCATCTGTTTTTAACTGGATATTTCTAATTCCTATGTTTTCAATTATTCCAGAATAATCACCAATTCTCACCGGATCACCAATTCTAAATTTGTTTTCGAGGCGGAAGACAAGGCCGATGAAAAAGTTTCGGAAAAAGGTAAAGCCAATTAGCCCTAATAAAATCAAAAAGACAATGCTAATCCAAATACTGGAACTCAAAAAACGATAAACGGCAAAAAGGCCAAATAAGCTCCATAATAGAACCTCTAGACGAAGAACAAACACTTTACTTCTCCGAACTGCAGTTCGAGAGCCCAAATAAGGCAAGATGTATCGCTTAATCAAATAAAAAGAGGCGAATAAAATTCCACTAATGAGCAAAAGAAAAATAATGGTATTCACTGAGAATGAACCCACACTGCCATCTTCTGACATTTGTCGGAGCAAAGACATTGTTTCTATCTTATTTGATAAATCCGAGTTCATATAACCAATTTTCTACATAAGGCTTCACCTCTTTTTTAAGGTAATAACCTTCACGTTCATTTATAGCCAGCATGGTAGATGAAACCAATGCCTCTAAAGTTCGATTAATCCAATTTTCGTTTCCTTTTCCGTAAATTTTATAGAGTTCTTCTTTTGTTAAATTATGATGAATAAAAATTTGATAGATCATGTTTTTCCACTCAGTCTTTTTCAAATCAGGAAAATCTCTTTTTAGTGGAATGTCCATGAATAACTCATTTTCATCCATGTGTTGAATACTTGCAATCCATTGCTGCAAGGCCAAACCAACATTTCCACCTGAACTATTATAAAAGCGGCTTAAGAACTTATTGATTTTGTTTGCAGAAAGATGTTTTTCGTTTACGCCATTCACATTGATTTGTAAACCACCGGTTAAATGACGTGACCATATGATGTCTCGAATTTGCGAGGCCGACAATGGAGGTAAAACAACTGTTTGAATAATTTGTGACTGCAGGTGAGTATGCTGACGGATTTGATTGTAAGCATAAATGTTTGCATTGAGCACAAAGTAATGTTTAGAACCAAATCGTTTTATCAATTTTTCAAGCTCAGCCATAAGGCTAATTCCTTGTTCAGATTTAACCCACCACTGTTCCAGGTCATGAAAAACAAAAACTGATTTTTCAGGTAAGTTATTCATGATTTTTGTCAAACTATCATTACTGCGACAAGCTCTTTGGAAGGCCTTTGTTAAATCTTCTTTCTTCCATGTTTTATTCAGTAGAGGTTGAATTTGGAAGGTTTTATTTTTAAGAATATGACCCGCAACATGGTTTGTCAAATAGGATTTTCCGCTAGATGCTGTTCCTAAAATCAAAATCGCTCCAGAAGCTCCAGCTTCAATTCGCTTAACGGCAGATTGAATGGTTGTTATTTCCGCCTTGCGATTTCCTTCTATTTGACTTTCGGAATAATGGGCTCCGAGAAACAATTGCTGATAGTAAAACGGTAAATCCGCTTTTTGGCTGATTTGCTGAACAAAGTCGCCAATGGTTCCTTGTTCACTAATCACATGCTCAAATCCACTTTTATACTCGATGGCTGAAATATCTTGCTGTTTTGCAATAAAATAATTCAGTGCTTTTCTAATGTTTTTTCCAGCTGTTTTATTGGCACGCTGAACAGATTCTGCTACCAAATTACGGCGTTTTTGTTTCTTAACGTATTGGGTCAAGGACTCAATTTGCTCAATAATTTGATTGATATCCAACTCTTTTCGGAGAAGCTCCTTACGATCTCTCAACTCTGTTCGGAAACCTTCAACTGCCGTCTGGATATCAGACTCAGCATAATGAATCTCAGATTTTGCCTGCTCCAATAATTCCGTTAAAGATTCCAGCTTATTATTGGTTGCATAACTGTCAATTCCATTCTGAATAAGCAATGCAGCATTCATCAATTTCCCTAACGATCGTTTAAGTTGATCATAGAAAACCTGAATTTTCTCATGTACCGGGTCCAGGAAGTGAACATTGGACAAATAATCTGTAATATCCTTCAGCGCTAACTTTTCAGTTTTAATTTCGCTTCCCTGACTTTCTCGAATGTTATTGATGGAGTTAGCAGTCATCAATTCAATTTCATCTGGAATAAATTCTAGCATTTTAGCTGCTGAATCAACAATATGAGAAATGATGTATTCCGAATTAAAGAAAATCTCCTCTGACAGCTGTACATGTGTTGCACAAATAGCATCCACATCCTTTTTGCCGATTTTAAGCTCTAACTTTTCAATCTCATTGTTTAAATGCCCGAGATTCTGCTCAATTTTATCTAAATACTGCTCTGTGGTATAATGATTCAACTCCTTTGTAAAATCTTGCATTTGAGCTGAAAGCTGAATCAAATAAATATCAGCCTCAAGATGATACGTAAAGAGGATTAAGTTTCTGTACCAATAACCAGGGAAGTTCAAAATTCCATTACGGCTGCTAAGCAATTGTTTATTGGTTTGAACCGGATATTTTTCGGATAATCGTTTACGGTAAGCAGGATCTAAAATAACTTCACCCAATTCGTTGAGATTATCCCGTTCGTTATTTCTGAGATTACGATAAAAGTTAGAAGCCAAATTCAGCGCATCCTCCTTTACTTCTCGTAAAGCTTCATCCAGCTTTTGCTTACATTCAGAAGCGGCTTGTTTCAACTCAACCTGATCATCTACCGCCGCTAAAAACTCCCAAATACGATTATGAAGAATGTTCTTACTCTGATGCAACAAAATCATGTTGTTGTACCCAAACTCTAAGAATTGCTGATGCGTTTCCGTTAAACCTTCACTCAACCACAACTTTTGAATAGCACTTCGATAAGCCACTTTTCGCTTCTTGGTAGCCAATGTTCCATCGGCATTACGAACCGTTTGTAAACGTGCTTTATTTGGTAGGTAACCAAAAAGTTCTTCTTTTGTTTTGAGGTAGATCGCCGTTTCAGCCGTAAACATCTCCTCTATCAATGGTAATTGATTCTCTAAAGAGTCGGCATAAATTTCTTGAACTTCGGTTAATACCTTGTGCAAAGAAAGTTGTAAATCAAATTCCTCCTCTTCCTCTTTATCCTGACTTAGACGGAGTAAGAATTCGTCCATCTTTTCGGTCACCTTAGAAAAGACCGTTTGGTGATAATTTTCAACTGATTGAACCGATTGATTGATGAGCGTTGCAGTAATTTCATCCAATTGAACATCAAGTTCAACAATGGTTTTATTAAAGGCTTCATCCTCTACCTTATTCAATGGAAGTAATTCAGTATGCTCAATCTTCTTACTCTCATCTTTAAAAGCAATGTGCTCTACTTTTAGATCTGTTTCATCAAACTGAGAAGATGCTTTTACCAAAAGTGTCGTTCCAATAACCCCCACAAGGTTGTTCGTTTTCTCTACAAACCTTCTTGTTCCTCCCTCTTCTATTTCCGGAATTCCAACAAAAATTAAATCCGCCTCGGATGAGTGAACCTTCATTAATTCATAGGTACTTTTTTGATCTACCTCGTTATTAATGATTTTAATTTCTGCCTGAACTCTGAACTGGTCAACAACATACTGAATACGATTCTCTAATATCTTATAGTCAACATTTGTATCATTGATCAAAAGAATACGAATACTTGCTTGTGTCCAATCTGGTGTTGAAGTGATAAACTTCGTCAACAACAACATGAGTTCAGAATTATTGCTCACTCCATCCCACCACAAGTCAATTTTTTCCTTTTTACGGAATCCCCAACGATGATCATAATCCAAGTACAATACATTGTAATCCAGGTCGATCAACTTCTGCGTCATTTCGGCAAACCAAATTGGATCTTTGGTTTTACCCGGCCAGGCCATTAGTACCGTATTTGGTTCAATTCCTGAAAAACCAAAAGTGCAAGCAATACTTTCTATTCCTTTAAAGACATTTTGAACTTCCAATTTCCGTCCAAAAATTCCATACTTCTCCAATTCCTCATCTTTAACCGTTTCTTTACTTTTTGGAAAAAGTACAGTTGCTTCCTGATTCTCATGCAAATCAAAATTGGTAATGATTCCATTTTGTCCTGAAACAGCTTTAGAGAACTCAATCATTTTGGTTCTATACTCCTGATCAGCACTAAAAAGCAAAAGATTTGGTTTCCAGTTTCGTTTGTGATCCGAACCGGCCTCCATTCGCTTTAATCCTTTCTTTACAATCGTCGACCAAACAGACTGCCATATATCCCCTGTTCCAAGAGCTACTTGTTTTCGGGAGAGGTAAAAATAAATACCACTAATAATCACAAATGCCGCCACCATTGCTGGCAAGTTCAGCTGTGACATAATAACGAAGGTGGCAATACATCCAATTAAACCAATCCACTTTTTAACCTTAAAGGTTGGATTAAAGTCAGAACTTGCCCAGCTTTCTAAAAAGAAAGAAAGATTTATGAATCCATAAGCCGCCAGATAGAACATGGAAACGACTTCAGCAATAATGTTTAAGTCTCCAATTAAAATCCCCGCCTCAGCAATAATAACCGTTAAGATTAATGCGTTTCGAGGTTCATTACCCTGCCCTACTCCTTTTGCGAATATAGCTGGCGTTATTTTGTCCATAGACATCGCCTGTAGAATTCTTGGTCCACCCAAAATTCCACCCAAGGCTGAAGATAACGTAGCTCCCCAAACCCCAATGTAAACCAATAAACCAATGGCTGCCATTTGGAATAGCGCTTTGGAATTGGTCAATAAAGTTTCCTGATCAAGCTTATAATAAATGAATACGGCCAAAATCATGTAAACCACCAATCCAGCAGCAATTGCAGCAATAGTCCCAAATGGGATAGATTTTTTTGGATCGCGTAAATCACCTGACATAGCAACTCCAGCAGTAAATCCCGTCACCGCCGGGAAGAAAATAGCAAATACTGCTGCGAAACCAGCAGTTTCACCATTCCAGGTAGTATCCGCTAATTCATGTGAAATAGAACCGTCCCCGAAGAAAATGGAAACTAACGAAAGTCCGATTGCCGCCAAAATGAAATATTGAGACTTTAAGGCGATTGAAGTACTGATGAAAGCTAGTACCGTTAACAGCAGCAAGCCTATACTTCCCGTAATTCGTAAACTATCCTTATAAAATTCACTCTGAATCAATTTACCATCCGCGTCCAACTCATATCCATAGCCTATGTACTCATTGAATATTTCAGCGAAACCGACCATGTAGAGTGCTATACTAAAGGCCGTTGCCACGAATAAAGCTAAACCGAGTGAACCACCAATAGGAAGTCCTAACGAACGAGAAAGTACATAATAGACTCCCCCTGCTCCAACCTTTTTATCTGTCGCGATGGAAGAAATACTCAACCCCGTAGAAACGGAAATGATGTGCGCCACCAAAATGATTAAGATGGTTCCAATCAAACCAGCATTTCCCACTACCCATCCCATACGGAGGTACATGATAACCCCCAAAATGGTTAAGATAGATGGAGTGAAAACTCCGGCAAATGTTCCAAATTTCTTAGGTTGCGACATAGTGGTCCAAAATAATGCGGACTAAGTATTTTACATACGGATACGGCATAAAAATGTTTTCATAGCCTCTCTTACCGCATAATTACTCTTAAAAGTTAAAAGCCCACTAAAGTTACAAAATCCCTTGGTGTAAGGTACTCCGAAAACGAGCCTTTGATTAAATTTTATGACAACGAGCAGCCAGTCAAGCTTTTAAATCAAAAGTGAACCTAGAATATTTCCTGACCTCATATTTCAAGGATATTTTTGAGATCTGCATTTTAGATTTTGTTCTAAAGAGCGGGATTTGCTATATTTCATTTATCTTTGACAACTAAGCACTGAGTTGCGTAAAAAGACCAAATGAAACGAATTCCTGTAATAGATCTTGTAGAAAAGCTGAGCAAGCTTACTGACTCTATGAGTGAGGTAGTTCAAAAGGAATTTTCAAGCTTATCGACAGAGCAACTGAATTGGCAACCCAATGACAAATGTTGGAGTATTGCACAGTGCCTGGCTCATTTGAATGCCTACTATCGGTATTACAATCCTGTTTTTAACGGAAAAATTTCCAATACGCGTTTCACAAATCCAGGTGAGTTTTTCTCTAGTAGTCCCCTAGGAGTGGCTGTTTACCGCTCGGTTAAGTTGGGAAAGGTAAAGAATGTAAAACGAAAGCTTAAATCGCGTAAAGAATATAATCCATTGGTAAATCAGGCGCTCACAACTGAAAATGCAGTTCAAGAGTATTTAGATCATCAAACTGATTTTTTGGAAGTATTAAAAGCCGGAATGAAGATTAATCTGAGAAAAACTAAATGTCCGCTTTCTTTACGTCCGGTTGTAAAATTGAATTTGGGTGACGCTTTGATTTTTATGACTTATCATAACGAACGTCATATTCAGCAAGCTTTACATTTAAAATCACGATCTAACTTTCCTGCCTAAATTCTATCTAAAACGCTCAACAAATCGCTTTTTGTGAGTGGCTTTAATTTCATCTAGATTCTCAGGAACGTCCTTCTTCCATCGTTTATGAGACCACAACCACGATTCAGGATGTTCACGGATATCATCTTCTAAAATTCGGATGTATTTTTCAGTGATAACACCATACTCTTCCTTTTTTGGTTGATCGGTAATGAGTCTTAACTCTATTTCGTAATACCCTCTTTTTACCCGATAAATACTTCCGTAAACAACAGCCATGTCCATTTGGTTAGCCATCACCTCTGCCCCAAAGAAAAAAGCCGTTTCTTGATGCAGGAAATTTGTCCAGTAGCAGTTTTCATTCTTACCAGGAGATTGATCCCCTAGAACCAAAGTAGCAGAAGGCTTTTCGGTGAAACTACTCAATGCCTTCTTATAGTTTTTTGCATTGGTTACTTTCATTCCAAAGCGCTCTCGACGATCGTTAATTTTTTTGTCCCAAAACTTAGATGAAAGTGGCGTTCCAATACCAAATGCCTGATGCGGGAATAATAAGTTTTGAGCCGTAATTAGAGGTTCCCAATTGTTAAAGTGTGATGATAAAAAGATCACACTTTTTCCTTGTTCGTACAATTGGTCCATAATTTCAGGGTTACGAACAACTAATCTTTTTTTCATACCCTTTTCCGAAATCGCTAAGTTCTTGGTGGATTCAGCCAAAAGGTCAGTAAAATAACCGTAAAATTTACGCGCAATTTGTTGATGTTCTTCAGCCGTTTTCTCTGGAAAGGAGCGTTGGATATTTTCCATAACAACTCGCTTTCTGTAAGGCTTAATATGATAAATAATGAGGTAGAAAAAGTCGGTAATGAGATAGATATACCACAAAGGCATATGAGAAAGTGGCATTACAATGACATAATATAAAAACCTATCCAACATTAAATTTCCTTTCTAATGCTAAGCTATCAATAAACTTTTGATATCTAAAGTTTAATTTAACGCAAAGTCGGATCAATTATTGGGATAATTTAATTCTCCCTTTTTCATTTTCTTGTAATATGCGGCTAAATGACCCAATAATTCTGAGATTGCAGCAAAACCTTCTTCAGAGGCCTGAGAGATTTCCTGCTTTTTTAGTTTTAGTATTATCTTGGCGTACAAGGCGTTAAATCCAACTTCAATTAAATTGATATTGGCAGAATTACTTTTTTGCTGAAAATCTTTTAATACGGGAAGCGCTTTTTCAAAAACTTCCACATATTTTTTTTCTTTAATCAAGTTCAGCAAAGTATTGTGTAACATTAGTAATTCCATCAAAATTTCATTCACTGAATCAATGTGTCCAGTCTTTTCAACCCCTCCACTTTTCATTTGCTTAATTAAGTCCCCATACCACTGCTTATAGCTGCCGGCAAGTTCTTCGTCCTTAATTTGAGGTTGAATGATAGAATAATAGATCGTATCTAAATCGAGCGTATTAGCACGAATGATATCTTCAATTTGGAACATATAAATGACATGTTCCGCTATGTTATTTTCTTTGGTCTTTTGAGCGATTAGCATTACTCAGCTCCTTCTTCCACGTCTTCTAAACTAGCAGTACTGCTTTGGTAATCGTCATTTAAGAGTTTTGTCAAGGCAGCAGTACAATCCATAGTTGGATTAATGTAAACTAGATTTTGACCCAATTGATATGAAAGGATCATATCATACCCTTCTTGTTGGGCAAAAGTAGCTGTGAAGTTTGAAATACGCATTACATGCGTCATCATTAATCTTTCTTGCTCCTGAGCTAATTCTAATTGAACCTCTTGCTCTAGAATCATGGCATCCTGTTGAAGTTCTTGAGCTTCTCTCATGTATTGATCTTGCTCAGTAGAAAGTGGTCCACCTCTCTTTTCCCATTTCTGGTTCCAGGCATCAATTTCATTCTGCTTTCTTCGCATTTTATCTTCTGCCTTTTTGGTAGCCTCTTCAATATCCCTCTCAAGATCTTTTACAAACATTAAATTAGCATTTAAAGTATCTGTATTGAAATAGCCAATTTTTAATGATCCATCCGGATTAGCAGGAACAAACGTTGGTAAAGAATCATTCCCGTCCGTATCGGCAACATCTCCCCCACTTGGCATTTTTACAAAAAGGATGATGACACAAATTACCAATAGTGCATTAATCCCCAGTGAAATCTTTGCTAAAGAGTTATTACTATCTCCCATGATTGTTTAAATTCTAATTTTTATTTGGTCGCAAAAGTATAACTAATATCTTGAATTTAGTCGGCTGTTCCTGATTTATTCGGAAAACAATTCCCTTTATTTAGCTTTATTTAACAAAAAACCCTGATTCAAATGAACCAGGGCGAATAAAAATTTGTTTAAACACAATCTTCTCAGGCTACTGCCATCTCCATTTCTTCAACTTTATAACTGATGAAATCAAACGGAACTTTTACCATAAATGCATAGTCCTGTCCAACTTCAAACATATCTTCATCCAATTCATTGTATCTCCAGACAACCCGAACATTCAAATCTTTGGTTTTTAACTCATTTAACTTGTATAAAAGGAAGAGTAATCTTTTAGAAGAGGAGATATTAAAATACTCCAGATCAATCTTTAATATGGTTTTTTCATTTGGATTAGCTACATAATCCTCAAACCAATGTAGCACCTCCTCGTAAAATGCTTCAGCATCATCAGGGACCGATTTTCCTTTAATCTCAAAAATCTCGTTTATAGGATCAAATAGGATTTCAGGAGTTTTTGGACCTGACGGTATTCTTAAAGCTTCCATATAGCTGTTTTGATTACACCTTAAATATCCGAATTAATTTGACGATAGGTTACAGAAATTCTACTAACTACTTAATATTTTAGACTAATTTTAATATTAAACAGATAGAGATAAATACCTAGAAAAGTTTATTTAACGGAGAGATGATAATCTAATAACCTACTTGCCGGTTTATCAATGAATTCCAAAACACTAATTCCAAATTTGGCTGCAACTCGTCCAATTACTTTTTGAAAGTTGAATCCTATTCCCCCTATAATGGTAATAGCTTCAACCTCTTTTTCTCGATTTAGTGCAGTAACGTGACGGTTGAAGAACTCCGTAAAATAATCATCCAGGATTTGAATGATCTCCATATTGTTTTGGTGTCGATCCAAAACTCTTACCAATCCAGATACCTTTGGTAAATCTTTTGATTCGTAAAAATCTCCGATGAAACGTGATTTTGAAATGTGTAGATAAGCTTCAATATCTCTATTTAGTTCTTCGCTAAAGGAATCATTTAACCAGGCTGAAATAAGAATCTTTCCTAATTCTAAGCCTCCACCATAATCATCGATCAGATAACCATAACCACCTCTTCTTATGGCAATTTCGGTTCCATCATAATACGCACCTACTCCACCGGTTCCCATAATGGCCAAAAAGCCTTCTTCATCTCCAAATGCTGCTCTTGCTGCTCCTAAAATGTCTGTGTTGATTTCAATCTCAATCTCAAACATATCCATGAAAACATTATGGATTAATGCCCTATTTCCTTCAGAACCCATTCCGGCTCCATAAAAGTAAACCTTAGCATTGGAAGGTATTTTAATGGTTGCCCTTAACAGAAGTTCAAAGGCTTCTGTACTTCTGTTAGGATTACAGGCGGGCAAAACAATTTCTTCTGTCTTTCCATTTTCATACACTAACAAAGTAGTTTTTGTTCCACCGGCTTCAAAAAGATATACTGGATTCATCATTAACTGTAAGATATTATTCCCTAAAAATAAAAAACCCGTCCCTAAAACAAGACGGGTTTTCAATTATTCTTATTTCTAATTTTAGTGTTGTTGCTGTCTAATTAAGTTCAAAGCAGACCCGGCTTTAAACCATTCAATTTGTGCAGTGTTGTAAGTATGGTTCAACATGATGGTATCTGAAGAGCCATCGGCATGCACCACTTCAAGTGTCAATTGTCTCCCTTCCGCAAATTGATTTAAATCGGTAAAGTTGAAGGTATCGTCTTCTTGAATTAGATCATAATCATTTTCATTCGCGAAGGTTAAACCAAGCATTCCCTGTTTTTTAAGGTTGGTTTCATGAATTCGAGCAAATGATTTTACAATAACCGCTCTAACTCCAAGATGTCTTGGCTCCATGGCTGCATGTTCTCTGGAAGAACCTTCACCATAGTTGTGATCGCCAACAACTACTGAAGGAACATTAGCTGCTTTATAAGCTCGAGCTGTAGCTGGAACCTCTGCATACTCACCTGTTAATTGATTTTTGACATTGTTCGACTCCATGTTATAAGCGTTTGTCGCACCAATTAAACAGTTGTTGGAGATGTTATCCAAATGTCCGCGATATTTTAACCATGGACCAGCCATTGAAATATGATCAGTAGTACACTTACCATGCGCCTTAATCAATAATTTTGCTCCGGTAATATTCTCTCCATTCCAAGGCTCAAATGGTGTTAATAATTGAAGTCTATCAGATGTAGGGCTAACAACAACCTCAATTCCACTTCCATCCACAGCCGGTGCTTGAAAACCATTATCCTTTACATCAAAACCTTTAGGTGGTAATTCAATACCTGAAGGATCAGAAAGTTTCACTTCTTCTCCATTTGCATTTAAAAGAGTATCTGTTATGGGATTAAAATCCAGTTTACCCGCAATTGCTACTGCCGCCACCATTTCAGGTGAAGTCACAAAAGCCATTGTATTTGGATTTCCGTCTGCTCTTTTCTTAAAATTTCGGTTAAATGAGTGAACGATCGAATTCTTTTCTTCTTTTTCGGCACCAGCTCTATCCCACTGTCCAATACAAGGTCCACAAGCATTTGTAAAGATTCTTATGTTCTCTGCTCTTCCAAATATGTCAAAAAGACCATCTCTTTCCGCTGTAAATCGAACTTGCTCCGAACCAGGATTAATTCCCAATTCAGATTTTACGGTTAGACCTTTATCTGTAGCATCTTTTATAATTGAGGCAGCTCTTGTCAAATCTTCGTAAGATGAATTTGTACAAGAGCCTATCAATGCCCATTCAATATCAGTTGGCCAATCGTTTTTCTCTGCAGCCGCTTTCATGTCATGGACAGATGTTGCCAAATCAGGTGTAAACGGCCCATTCAAATGTGGTTGTAGTTCATCTAAATTGATTTCAATTACCTGATCAAAATATTGCTCAGGATTCGCATAAACTTCAGGATCGCCAGTTAAATGTTCTGCAATTGCATCTGCAGCTTCAACAATATCTGCTCTATCTGTAGCATTAAGATATCTTCTCATGGAATCGTCATAACCAAAGGTTGATGTTGTTGCACCAATCTCAGCTCCCATATTACAAATGGTTCCTTTTCCTGTACACGACAATGATTTTGCTCCCTCTCCAAAATATTCAACGATAGCTCCAGTTCCTCCCTTTACGGTTAAAATACCGGCTACTTTCAAAATAACATCTTTAGGAGCTGTCCATCCTGACAATTTACCCGTTAACTTTACTCCAATTAACTTTGGAAACTTCAACTCCCAGGGCATACCGGCCATTACATCTACTGCATCAGCTCCCCCAACTCCAATAGCCACCATTCCTAATCCTCCTGCATTTACAGTATGAGAATCGGTACCGATCATCATTCCTCCGGGAAATGCATAGTTCTCTAACACTACCTGATGAATTATTCCTGCTCCTGGTTTCCAAAAACCAATTCCGTACTTATCACAAACACTCGAAAGAAAATCAAACACCTCTCCACTTGTTGTTTTTGCACGAGCTAAATCATCTGCAGCGCCATCTCTTGCCTGAATCAAATGATCACAATGTGCTGTTGAAGGAACCGCAACTTTCGCTTTTCCAGCTTGCATAAACTGTAATAAAGCCATTTGTGCTGTTGCATCCTGCATGGCCACCCGGTCCGGATCAAAGTCAACGTATGATTTTCCACGTTCAAAATTTGTAACTGCCGGATTATCCCAAAGATGTGCGTAAAGTATTTTTTCAGCTAGTGTCATTGGTTTATTCAAAATTTCTCTTGCCTTTGCTATTCGCTCAGGATATCTTGAATACACCTCTTTTATCATTTCTATATCAAATGCCATTCTAATTAGGGTTTTAAAAACAGTTTTAATATACACAATTAAACAAAAAGGCCAGATCAATGACCTGGCCTTTTAATTTTAATATAGTAGTTCAATTAACTTACTAACTTCTTTTGAGATGGTTTGAACTTGGTTAATACAATACCATCTACTGCGGCTTCATACTCCTCCATTGTTGGAGTTCTACCTAAAATTGTAGATAATACTACCACTGGAGTTGATGACAATAAAGATTCACCTTTTTTCTCGTTTGAATCTTTTACAACTCTTCCCTGGAACAAACGCGTTGAGGTAGCCATTACCGTATCACCTGGCTCTGCCTTTTCCTGATTCCCCATGCATAGGTTACATCCAGGACGCTCAAGGTAAAGCATATTATCATACTTTGTACGTGCAGCTCCTTTAGGATCGTCATCATTGAAAACAAAACCTGAATACTTCTCCAAAACTTCCCAGTCTCCCTCTGCTTTTAATTCATCAACAATATTATATGTTGGAGGAGCAACAACCAAAGGTGCTTTGAATTCAACTTTTCCTTGTTGCGCTTCAATATTCTTTAACATTTGAGCCAGGATTTTCATATCTCCTTTGTGAACCATACACGATCCAACAAACCCTAAGTCAACTTGCTTAGTTCCTCCATAGTACGACAATGGACGAATAGTGTCATGCGTGTAACGCTTTGAAACATCATCATTATTTACGTCTGGATCAGCAATCATTGGCTCAGCAATTTCATCCAAATCAATTACAACCTCAGCATAGTATTTCGCATTAGAATCAGGTCTTAAAGTTGGTTTTTCTCCAGATTTTACCTCAGCAATTCGCTTATTGGCTTTATCTACCAAACCTTGCAACATTTGCTTTTCGTTATCCATTCCTTTTTCAATCATGATTTGGATACGATCTCTTGCAATTTCTAATGATTCAATTAAAGTATCGTCTTCTGAGATACAGATAGAAGCTTTTGCTTTCATTTCAGCCGTCCAATCTGTAAATGTAAAGGCCTGATCAGATGTTAAAGTACCAATATGTACCTCAATAATTCTTCCCTGGAAGACATTTTCACCACCAAACTGCTTTAACATTTGTTGCTGTGTAGCATGAACCACATCTCTGAAATCCATGAAGCTTCTCATATCACCTTTAAAGGTTACTTTAACCGACTCTGGAATTGGCATGGTTGCTTCTCCTGTAGCCAATGCTAAAGCTACTGTTCCGGAATCTGCTCCAAAAGCAACACCTTTTGACATACGCGTGTGAGAATCTCCACCTATAATGATATCCCAATCACTGACTGTAATATCATTTAGTACTTTATGAATTACATCTGTCATTGCATGATATTGACCTTTAGGATCACGTCCTGTAATTAAGCCAAAGTCATTCATAAACTTCATTAGCCTAGGAATGTTTGCTTTTGACTTATCATCCCACACTGAAGCTGTATGACATCCTGACTGATAACCGGCATCTACAATTGGAGAAATTACCGTAGCAGCCATCATCTCTAATTCCTGAGAAGTCATTAATCCTGTTGTATCTTGAGATCCAACAATATTAACTTCTACACGAACATTAGATCCTGTATGCAATGTTTTACCTGGAGTAGTTCCAACAGCATTTTTATTGAAAATCTTCTCAACTGCAGTTAAACCTTGCCCCTCAATCGAGATTTCTTTTGATGCAGCATAGACTTGCGGCACATCAATTCCAAGCGCTTTACAAGCAAATGTTTGCAACTTTTTACCGAAAACTACAGCATAAGATCCTCCAGCCTTAATGAACTCCATTTTTTGTGGTGTAAGCGCTGCAGAGATATCCTTTAGTTCCTGGTCTCCGTTATATAATTTTTTTGTTTTGGTATTAATCGTCAAAACAGTTCCTGTTTCAACCGAATACGTTTGTTCAAGAACTGGCTCTCCATCTTCATCGTAAATAGTATTTCCTTCAGCATCCTTTTTCTTTACCCAGTTTTGAAGGTCAACACCAATACCTCCGGTTACACCAACAGTAGTTAAGAAAATTGGAGCGATTCCATTTGTTCCGGCAATTACCGGAGCAATGTTAATAAACGGTACATAAGGACTTGAGCTAATACCTGTCCACAAAGCAACATTGTTAACACCAGACATACGAGAAGATCCAACTCCCATTGTTCCTTTTTCGGCGATTAACATAATACGTTTATCAGGATGTTGTTCTTTAAGAGCCAATACCTCTTTTTGCATTTCTTTATTATGCTCAAAAATAGATTGTCCGTGTAATTCTCTATCCGAACGTGAGTGTGCATCAGCACCAGGAGAAAGTAAATCTGTAGAAATATCTCCTACTCCTGCGATGTATGTTACTACTTCAATTGTCTCTTCCACCTCAGGAAGTTTTGTGAAAAACTCGGCCTGGGAATAACTTTCGATAACTTCTTTGGCTATAGCACTCCCTGCTTTCATTGCTTCTTCCAATCGCTCAGTATCTGCCTCATATAAGAATACTTGCGTTTTTAAAACTTTTGCAGCGTCCTGAGCAATTGCTTCGTCGCTACCCAAAGCCAAATCAAGTAAAACCTCTATTGAAGGTCCTCCCTTCATGTGTGATAACTGCTCAAAAGCAAAAGCCGATGAAATTTCCTCAACAACAGCTTCACCTAGAATGATTTCCTTTAAAAATTTTGCTTTTACACCTGCAGCACTGGTTGTTCCTGGTAAGGTGTTATAGATAAAAAACTTAAGCGAATCTTCACGATGTTCATTATTCACATCTTTGATTTGCGCAATGACCTCACTTAGCAGTTCGCCACCATCAATTGGTTTTGGGTGAAGCCCTTGAACTTTTCGTTCTTCAATTTCTTTAAGGTAATCATTATACATATTCATAAATAAAGAAGTCTTTTCAATTTTAAAGGCAGACTCGGTAAAATGGTTGTCGGAAAAAGCCCTTTTTACTTTTCTGCCTACATCAATTATATCAAGCTAATTATGCAGTTACATCCAGTTTTGAAGTTTCCTCTATAAATACTTTTGATTTTATCATAAACTTGAAGACAATGGGCATAAACCTCCTTTATCATCCGGTCCATGTCAAAAGACATTAGTAGCGTCAATTTTTTGAATGTATTTTCCGAATTTCGCAAGCGAATTTAACCATTTATCCTTGTTTTTAAAAAGGATTTATAGATTTATATTCCAATTCAATAACAGCATTGACAAATGGATCATTTTCAACGACTAAAACGAATGTATGAAACGGCTCCCCTACATGATTTTTACAAGGGGATTGAAATTTTCATTCAGGACAAACAATCCGAAATTCAGTTGAGTACTGATTCGCGATATCACCATGCAGGTAATGCTGTTCATGGATCGGTTTATTTTAAGCTGTTGGATGATTGTTGTTATTTTGCCTGTCAATCAGTTGTACGAGATCAATTTTTGGTAACAACGAATTTCAACATCAACTTACTGCGCCCTATTTTTAATGAGAAGTTAATTGCTAAAGGGAAGCTTGACTTTGCATCGGCTAATCTATTTACCGCTTCAGGCGAACTTTACAATGAAAAGGGAAAACTTTGCGCAACAGGTCAAGGACAATTTGTGAGAAGTAAAGTGAGTTTAGAAGATATTTCAACCTACGATAGGAACTAAAAAAGCCATCCCGAAGTCTCGAGATGGCTTTCAAATTTTATTATCAGTTTTCTAGTAAAACCAGTTCAATGAAATTGAAGTACATTTATTTCCTTGCTCTGGGTAGAATTTGAAGTTTACTGAATATTCAAATCCTTCTGAATCATAAGAAATAGATTTTACTCCTTCATCTAAGGTTTCTGAAACAACGGGCTCACCCATGATCTTTTCAACTTCGGATTGTTGCATTCCCAAGAATCGTGATTCACATGGATCAATTTTAAATTCTTCAACTGCATTTTCCACATCTTGATCGAAGTTATCTTCATAACTTAAAACTTCGATGAAGATTGTTTCTACATCACCTGTGGCTCCATTTACCCATACTGAAACAGGTACTCTTTCCACACGATTAAAATAATAAACAAAGGCTGTAGAATCTGCCGTGTATTCTCCACCTGTAAATTTTCCGATCTTATCTTCTAAGTCTCGCTCATTTGTTCCGTAGTCAATTCCTAAGAAAGTATCCCAATCTTCAACTGTCACGTCTGAGCATTTCTCAGCACCTTCAGACCCACCAGAACCTGAACTCCCTGAACAAGAAGCCAAAACCAAAAGGAAAGCTGCCGTAAATCCGAAAAATATTCTTTTCATTTGATCAAGTTTTTAATGTACGGACAAATGTAGCTATTTATGAATACAATCTTTCTTTCTGTATATTTTATCTTTTAACAGAAAGATCGTTTAATTTTCAAATTAAAACACACACTCAATAAAACATACAGCTTAAAAGAATGAGACATTTCGGTACGCTATTTGTTGTACCTTAATAATAGAACGAACAAAAAACTATTATTACTCATGCTAACATTAAGTTCAACATCAACGACCAAGGTCAAAAAGAAATTAAGCGGTATAGACCGAAGTATCTTAAAAATTGGTGCTAAAACGCACCTTAAAGAATTGTTAGACGCTAAGAACTAACACTCCGGAACAATAACCGAAATTTGAGAAGCTAAACCTCCTTCTGAGGTTTCTTTATACTTTGTATTCATGTCCACAGCGGTTTCCCACATCGACTTAATCACATCATCCAGACTCACCAAAGCTGATTTTGGATCACTATTCAATGCTATTTGACAAGCTGTTATTGCCTTGATTGCCCCCATTGTATTTCGCTCAATACAAGGAATCTGGACCAAACCACCAATGGGATCGCAAGTCATTCCCAAATGATGTTCCATTGCAATTTCTGCTGCCATCAAAGCCTGCTGGGGATTTCCTCCCAAGCATTCTGTTAAACCTGCTGCGGCCATTGCCGAAGAAACTCCGATTTCGGCCTGACATCCGCCCATAGCAGCTGAAATTGTTGAACCTTTTTTAAAAATACTGCCAACCTCTCCTGCAGTCATAATAAAATTCCGGATTCCCTCTTGCGAGGCTTCTTCTGAGAAGAGAGCATAATACATAAGTACTGCTGGAATTACGCCTGAAGCTCCATTTGTGGGAGCTGTAACCACCCGTCCAAAAGAAGCATTTTCTTCATTAACTGCCAAAGCAAAACAAGAAACCCACTTTAGTGTCTCTGAAAAACCAACCTGCAAACTTTTAATATAATCCACCCAATCATCTACATGATCAAAGACTTTTCCCTCACTCAACTGTGAGTTCATTTCAAAAGCCCTACGTTTTACATTTAGTCCTCCGGGTAAAATTCCTTTTCGGTTACAACCTCTAAAGACACATTGCTTCATGGTTTCCCAAATCTCATCTAGCTTCAGATAAATCTCCTCTTTTGGTCTCCAAGCCTGCTCATTAATCCACAAAAGTTCATGAATACTGACATCTTCTTGTTCGCACCATTTTAGCAATTCTTCTCCCCATTGAACCGGAAACTTAATGTCTACTCTTGTTTCAGATTCTTGAGTATCATCCGTTGTAATAAACCCTCCACCTACGGAGTAATAAGTTTGTTCAACAAGCTTTCCAGATTGGTGAATTGCTTTTAGTGTTAAAGCATTTGGGTGAGCCTCCAACGTTTTATCAAAATGAAAAACAATTTGCTCATTAGGATTAAAAGGAATTCGAATCCTTTCACCAACAAAAAGAGCCTGATTCACCTTTATATCTTCAATGGCAGTGTCAATTTCTTCGACCGGAATTGTTTTAGGATCATACCCCATTAAGCCCAACTGAACGGCAATATCCGTTCCGTGGCCTTTTCCCGTTTTTGCCAATGATCCATACAAATGAACCTCTAATTGATTCAAATCTAAAAAATCAATCTCTTCTAAAAAAAGCTGAGCTGCCTTCCAGGGGCCCATGGTATGAGAACTGGAAGGCCCCACACCAATTTTGAAGATATCAAATACACTAATCTGTTCCAATCCGCTAAATTTTCGACCGCAAAAATAAGTTGTTTAGAAACTCCTTTGACGAAACTAAAAAGGATTTGTTGCAAATACTGAAACTTCAGGGATAAATCCACGTCTATCCATCTTTAAAGCTGCGATTACAACATCAGCAATTTCCATTGGAGTTAGCTTTTTATCCTCAATTGGCCGTGACTCTCTGGATTCACTACCAAAAGCCGTTGGTACCTCGGATGGATTAACCTGAATTACCCGTACATTGTGAGGACGCAGTTCTGCCTGCCAACATTGGCTCATTGAGCGCAATGCGAATTTTGAAGCAGAATAAATACTTCCATATTTATAACCCTTTTGGGATGCAGTAGAAGCAATGTTCACAATATCACCATAATTCTGTTCGATAAAAATAGTAGAGGCTTTAGAGGCCATCATTGCTGCTCCAAATACATTCACTTCAAAAACTTCTCTCAATTTTTCGCGACTCATTTCCTGAATAGGAGCCCAGCCTCCAATTCCAGCATTATTGATTAACCCATCCAACTTTCCGTATTTTTCCATCACAAATGCAAAAAGCTGATCAATATCCTCATCTTTGGCGGCATCTGCATGAAATGCTACCGCTCCAATTTCGCTAGCCACTTTTTCCAACTTTTCTTTATTTCTTCCTGTAATAATAGCCTTTGCTCCTTCTGCGATTAAACTCTCGGCCATAGCTAATCCTAAGCCAGAACTTCCACCTGTTACGATATATATTTTTTCACTCAAATTCATCTCTTAATATTTATGCTTGAAAATTAGAAAAAGTGGCTGAATTTTATTCGCACAGGAGAAGAATTATTTATCCACTTTTATTTTAATCCTAATTAGGTCTAATTGCTAAACCTCTGTCCATCTCTATCTTAAGCTAAAAAACAGCACTTTCATGTAACCTTTTAGGGCTTTTTCTATATATAGACATTACAGCTATGAAGCCAATTTTACTCTTCTCTCTTCTTCTATTTTCAACCATTACGTTTTCTCAAAAACAAGAACGTATTGCATCCTTAACTGCTCTAGAACGCAAACAGATTGACAGAGTTGAAAAAGAAGAAACCAATACCGTTACCTATTTACCATCAGTTTTTGCAGAAGATCAATTGATTTTTGAATCACTTCCTAAACTAGAAGAGCTAACCATTTTAAAAGTTTATTACGTCTATACCCAATACAAATTGAGTCGCTCTTTTAACCAATTGGCTTTAGACAAAAGACGATTTAGTTTGCTAAACAAACATTATCCTTTCCTCCTGGATGATCCTTTTATTGAATGGGAAATTCTAGAACAAACGGGCTGCTCAACTTTTGAGGAAGGAGATGAGTATTTCCACGGTTTTATATTTGTTCATCGTCCCATTTACTCTGAAGAATCCCGAATGGATGAGATTAACTCAATCATCAACTATTTTGAAAACCCAACCGATCATTTTATTGACGATAAAGTAGATCCTATTCAAGAACAAGTTGAAAAGAATAGAACAAGCAATGAACAGACAGAAGAAAGCAAAGAAGAACAAAAAGAAAACACTCGAGCAGAATATTCTTTGGGGAATTTTGAGCTCTACGAATATTTTAAAACTCATTTAAAAAATAGTCAGGAAGTTGTTCTAAAAAGGGATGACATTTGGGTAGACACTAAATTCAAAGTGGATGAAAATGGAAAAATATCAGACATTAAGTTTATTGAAGAATATGCCGACTATATAAAAGATGAAGTCAGTCACACGCTAAATACTATGCCCGATTGGGATCCGGCGGTGAAAGATGGAAAAAAGGTTAGCTCAGAAGTCAACCTTCAAATTAGAGTTTCCTATTCTGGCTCAGTAAAGGGTATGTACAAGCGTGATCATATTAAACCCATTTTTGAAGCAAAAGTTGTCGAATTAATAGAAGAACCCGAAGAAAGTATCAACATTGGTATTCAACCTCATAAAGAAATCATTGACATTAAAACCACCACCATTTATAGAGGGTTAGAGTTGATTGACAGAAGCAAAAAAATTGCATTAGTGATGGATGTTACCGGAAGCATGAATTCACACATCGCCGGCATGAAAAAATGGATCATCATGAACCATCACAACCTCCCTTTTACCAGCTATACCTTTTTTAACGACGGAAACAATAAAAGCACCAAAAAAAAGAAAGTTGGAGCAACCGGAGGAATCTACTCCACTACTTCATCGGCTGAAATTAAACAACTGATAAAAAGCACTATGCTAAAAGGAAATGGCGGGGAACGTCCTGAAAATGATGTGGAAGCAATTCTTTATGCCATTGAAAACGACCCTAGCTGCGATGAAATATTGTTAATTGGTGACAATTACTCTGAAGTAAGAGATTTAGAGCTTTTAGATAAAGTGAGCCGAATTGTTCATGTTTTACCCTGTGCCGCACCGAAACTTGTTCGGCCGGACTATTTAAACATTGCTCGAATCACTGGAGGTCATCTCATTTTAAATGGGAAAATTATAGAGTTGGATCAAATTGCTTCAGGAGCCAGCTTTTTCATTGGTGAAACCGAATACAAATTTGACGGAAGAAAATTTAAGCTAAAAAGATAGTTTTTACCGAATTCACTTTCGCATTTCAAATTCCTTACCTTTAAAACATTATGAACAAAGACATGAAGCTTGCCGTGCTAATTGATGGAGACAACATTCCATCTAAATACGTCAAAGAAATGATGGAAGAATTAGCAAAATACGGCACTCCTACTATAAAACGAATTTACGGGGATTGGACAAAACCTCAATTATCAAAATGGAAGAGCATTTTATTAGAACATGCCATTAATCCCATTCAACAATACAGTTATACCAGCGGAAAAAACGCAACCGATTCGGCCATGATTATTGACGCCATGGATATTCTGTATTCGGAAAAAGTAAACGGTTTTTGTCTGGCCTCATCGGATAGTGACTTCACAAAACTGGCCACCCGTATTCGAGAAGCCGGCTTAACAGTTTATGGCATTGGAGAAAAGAAAACCCCCGACCCTTTCATTGTCGCCTGCGACAAATTCATTTATCTGGAAATTCTCCAACCCAACACACCTAAAAAAGGAGAAGAATCAAAAGATCGAAAAGTTGATAAAATCTCTCCCAAACTCATTCGTTTACTCAAAAATTCGGTCAAAGATGCCGCGGGGGAAGACGGCTGGGCTTTCTTGGGGGATGTTGGATCACTAATCCTCAAAAAACAACCCAACTTTGACTCTCGAAATTTTGGTTTTGATAAACTTACCCCACTTTTTCAATCGCTCAAAGAATTTGAAATAGAACAAAGAGATCAATCCAATGCTCGATTTAAACTTATTTTTGTTAGAAATCGTTGATTCTTTAACAGTTCCCATCTTAGCCACTGGTTATCAACCAATCGCTCGGTTCAATTTCAAATTACTAAAGAAGAACTCCCCTTTGAATCGTTCCATTTTAAAGTAGATTGACTATCTTTATAGTCCAAATTATTTCGAATAAATGGCAGGATCTAAAGAAGTTTTAAATCAAATTGATAAAAAGTACGCAGCTGAAGTTTTAAACGACTATCGTTTAGCACGAATTTCTCGTGAGGCCTCTCTTATGGGACGAAGAGAAGTTTTAGGTGGAAAAGCAAAATTTGGAATTTTCGGAGACGGGAAGGAAGTAGCTCAATTGGCCATGGCCAAACAGTTTAAAAACGGTGATTTCCGTTCGGGATATTATCGTGACCAAACTTTTATGATGGCTATTGGCGCTTTAACTGTTAAAGAATACTTTGCTGCTTTGTATGCGCATACTGATTTAGAAAAAGAACCTTCATCAGCTGGTCGTCAAATGGGTGGACACTTCTCTACTCGTAGTTTGAACGAAGACGGAAGCTGGAAGAATTTGATGGAGCAAAAAAACAGTTCTGCAGACATCTCTCCTACCGCCGGACAAATGCCGCGTTTGGTTGGTTTGGCATTGGCATCAAAAGTCTACCGTGAAAACAAGGACTTACATTCCATGACGCAATTCACTAATAAAGGAAATGAAGTTGCTTTTGGAACTATTGGTGATGCCAGTACTTCAGAGGGACCATTTTGGGAGTCGATTAATGCCGCAGGAGTTCTACAAATTCCGTTCGCTATCTCCGTTTGGGACGACGGATACGGTATTTCCGTTTCTAAAGACTATCAAACATCAAAAGGAAGTATTTCTGAGGCTTTATCAGGAATGCAACGCAATAAAAAATCTGCAAAAGGATACGAAATCTTTAAAACTAAAGGATGGGACTATCCACATTTGTGTGAGACTTACGAAAAAGCAATTTCCATTTGTAGAGAAGAACATGTTCCTGTTTTAATTCATGTTGAAGAAGTGAATCAACCTCAAGGACATTCAACTTCAGGTTCTCATGAACGATACAAGTCTGAGGACAGATTGAAATGGGAAGTAGAAATGGATTGTATTGAAAAATTCAAAGAATTCATTTTATCCGCTGAAATTGCCACAGCTGAGGAATTAGAAGAAATTGAGAAGGAAGCAAAAAAGCACGTTCGTGAGCAAAAAGGGGAAGCCTGGAAAGAATTCAATGCCATTTTAAAGCAGGATGTTGATACAGTTGTTGGACTTTTAGGTCAAATGGCTGGAGAAAGCTCAAACGGAAGCTTTATTCAAAAAATTGCTGACGACTTGAAGGCTACTATGGGGCCGATTAAAAAAGATATTTTTTCTTCGGCTAAGCGAGGATTAAGATATATGCGTGGAGAAGACTCCGGAGCTAAACAAGAACTCATTCAGTGGATTAGAAACGGAGAGGCTGATAACTTTGATCAGTACTCCTCTGCACTTTATTCGGAGACGGAAGGTTCGGCTCTAAATGTTGCACAAGTTAAACCAGCTTATTCATCGGATGAAAAAGTAGATGGTCGTATTATTTTAAGGGACAACTTTGAGCATATCTTCAACAACAATCCTGAGGTACTTACTTTTGGAGAGGACGTTGGAACCATTGGAGGTGTAAACCAAAGTATGGAGGGTATGCAAGGTAAATTTGGTGAACTTAGAGTTTCAGATACCGGAATTCGTGAGTGTACCATTATCGGTCAGGGAATTGGAATGGCTATGCGTGGATTGAGACCAATCGCCGAAATTCAATACTTAGATTATTTGTTGTACGCTATTCAAATCATGTCAGATGATTTAGCGACAGTTCAATATAGAACCAAAGGAGGACAAAAAGCTCCTTTGATTATTAGAACCAGAGGACACCGTTTAGAAGGAATCTGGCATTCAGGATCTCCAATGGGAATGATCATCAATGCATTGAGAGGAATGTATGTTTGTGTTCCGCGTAACATGACTAAAGCCGCTGGATTCTATAATACTCTAATTCAATCAGACGATCCTGCTTTGGTTGTGGAACCATTGAATGGATATCGATCAAAAGAAGATGTTCCTGATAATTACGGAGAGTTTACAGAGCCTTTAGGTCTTGTAGAAACGGTAGTTGAAGGAGATGATTTGACTTTAGTTTCTTATGGATCGACATTTAACATCTGTCAGCAGGTGGTAAAGCAATTGGCTGAAGTTGGAATTTCGGTTGAATTGATTGATGCTCAAACTTTAATTCCGTTTGACTTAAATCACGATGTGGTTGAATCCTTGAAAAAGACCAACCGTTTGGTAATTGTTGACGAAGATGTATCAAGCGGAGCTACAGCTTATTTGTTAGATCAGATTTTGGTAAAACAAAAAGGATATTACCACTTAGATTCGGAACCTGTAACTGTTTCAGCTCAAGATCACCGACCTGCTTATGGTACAGATGGGGATTATTTCTCTAAGCCAAATGCAGAGACTATTTTTGACAGTATCTATGCATTAATGCATGAAGCAGATCCAGCTCAGTATCCGTCTATTTACTAATATGAAGTGGTTAGCTGGAATAGTATCTATCAGCTGCTTTCTGTTTATTGTAGCCTGTCAACCACAGGAAAATAATTGTGAAGAAATTCCTTCAGTTTCTGTTGAAGAAGATTCTCTTCAAAATACTCCTGCTTCAAACATCCATTTAATTCAAGACTATGAAGCCTTAAGTGCTAATCGTTTGGTAAATGTTGTCATCGAAATTCCATCCGGCACCAATGAAAAATGGGAAGTTTCTAAAGAAGATGGACAATTACAGCAAGATGAAGAGGATGGGAAACCTCGCGTTATTTCTTACCTCTCCTACCCTGGAAACTATGGTTTTGTTCCCTCAACCCTTTTAAACAAAGCTGATGGCGGTGACGGAGATCCTTTGGATGTTTTGGTTTTAGGACCTGCCATTGAACAAGGAACGGTAGCAGAATGTAAGCTCATTGGAGTTTTAAAACTCCTGGATAATGGTGAACAGGACGACAAACTTATTGGTGTAAGTGAACATACTGCTTTTTATCATCTTCAAAGCATTGAAGAACTGGACAACGAATTTAAAGGAGTTAGTTTAATCATTGAAACCTGGTTTACCAATTATAAAGGACCGGGTGAAATGGAATCTCTTGGTTTTTCAGGATCAGAGGAAGCTCAAAATATTTTGGATAAAGCTATTGCCTCCTATTCTTCTCAAAACAACTAATGATCGTTTTGGCCGAATAGTTGTATAAAGAGCTAAACATGAAGTTACATCTATTCTATACCATCTTATTTTGTTCTCTGTTTTCTCCACTAACCAATTGGGGACAAGATTTAGAATTTACGGGTAAAGCCGAAGGATTTTTCGACAATGGAGAACTGAAATGGCAGCGATTTGCTGATGAACAAGGTAACTATATTGGCCAATGGATTGACTATTTCCAACCAGGAATTATTAAAGGAAAAATAGACTTTGATAAGGGCATTGCCGAAGTTTATCATCGTAACGAACAAATTGTTTGGAAACGAATTTCATTTTGTTCCAATACACTCAACCGTCAGGGAGGTTTTTATGAAGAATGGTATAAGGATGGCCAAAAGAAATACGAAGGTTATTGGAAGGGAAGAACTTCATTGTTTCGTTATGGGTGGATTACGATAAACATTGGATATGGAAATGTTGAGAAGATCAATGAATGGCACAAAGATGGAAGAATTCATGCCGACAAACAAAAATGGCCTAATCGTACTTTTAAGTATGATACTGTTTCTACTGCTCCCGATACTGTTTTACATACCGACTTAGAAAATCTCAATGGCTATTATTACTACAAAGATGAAGGTATCCCTTATTCTGGAATTGCTGAACTATATCATGAAAACGGTCAACAATCGTTATCTGTTCCCATTGTAAATGGTCGTAAACAGAACAAAGAAGCTATTTTTTGGTGGGAAACTGGTGTACAACGAATTCAGGTTATTATTGACGAGGGAGGACACAGAACCATTCATCGTTATCCAAACGGGAATTATGAATCTGTTGAAGACATATAGCAAAAATTAAAACTAACTACTTTAAAAACGGACAAAAACGATCCTTGGAATCAACAGCTATTCACCCTTATGTTCCATATAAAATATGGGATGAAGAAGGAAATGTTTTGCTGAATGGAGAAATGAAAGATTGGCTTAAAAGTGGTGAATGGAAATCCTATGCAATAAATGAACAGGGCGTATACTTTCTCCAACAAATAGCCCATTATGAATATGGTTTTTTAAATGGAGAAGTCATCTTATATCGAAATGATGGGGCCATTTCAATGGTTCAAAACTATCAGCTAGGGAAGTTGGATGGCAAGTGGGAAAGCTATAATGAACAAGGTCATTTGAGTTTAATAGCTCATTACAAAAACAATCAATTAGACGGTGACTACATTGTACATGATGAACAAGGCCGGGTTTTATACAAACTTCATTATCAAGAAGGAGTTTTACATGGATTTGGCTTAATTATGGACGAAGACGAGACTCCTTTATTTGAAGTTCAATTTTGGAACGATACACTCAAAAGGATAAAGCCCCGAACTGAAAAACCCCTGTTTTTACTCTGCGGAAGAGTTTCACATTACACTCCATGGTGCGGAGGAATGTATGGAGAAGGTAAGTCAGAGTATTTGAGTGGGAAGACAATTTTAGTTCGGAAAGGAAAACAAAATGATGATACTAAAAAGCTATTGAAAAGGGCTATTACCATTCCAGGAGGGTGGTATTTCACCTATGTTAAGAATGGTACCTATTGCTTAGTTGATCAACGAAAAATGAGTAGGGATATCATAAGCAGTTTTTCGCAGACGACAGGACAGTTTTACAAAGAAGGATCTGAAAGTTGCTACGAAATTTGGTTTCAAAGTTGCGATGCCGTGATAAAAATTGAGGACGAGCATAAAACCGATGCTAATCTCAACTATTCAAGCCGATGTTTTGTTGGTGACGATCCTTGTATGGAATATAATGGTCCATATCCACCATAAGCTTTTTTCGCCTATCTTTAGTTAGATCGAAAAAAGAAGCTATGACACAATTCAAACTTCAAGACACCTTTAATGCTACTGCACAGGAAATTTATGAAGCCTGGTTGAATGGTGATAAACACACAGCAATGACCGGTGGTGAAGCAACCGGAGAAGCAACTGTAGGAAGTGAATTTACGGCCTGGGATGGTTATATCAGTGGAGTTAATCTTGAACTGGAAACGAATAAAAGAATTGTTCAAGAATGGCGTACTACAGAATTCAGTGATGATCAAGCCTCTTCTAAAATTGAAGTTTTATTAGAAGAAAAAGAAAATAAAACCGTTCTTACTTTAATTCATACGAATATTCCTGATGGACAGTCGGACTATGAAACTGGATGGAATGATCATTATTTTGAACCTATGAAGCATTATTTTGGATGAAAAAAAGATTTGGCTTTTTACTCTTTTGTTTCCTGAGTAGTTTTTCTTTTGCTCAAGGCTATACAGTAACTGAATTAACCTCTTTAAGTAACGATTTATTTGAATGTTCAGGTCTGATTTATTTAGATGAACGTTTAATTGGTCACATGGATTCCGGAGACGATTCATATCTCTATGAAATTGATTCGGTTGATGGAGGAATAAACCGGGTTGTTTTCGTGGATAATTCGAGCAGTTGGGACTGGGAGGATATTACTAAGGATGAAGACTACATTTACGTTGCTGATATGGGCAACAACAGTGGTGACCGAACTAATTTGATGATTTTCAGAATTAGTGTTTCGGATTATTTAACAACTCCAAATGACACAGTTGTAGCTGACACTATCTATTTTAGTTATGAAGATCAAACTGATTTTACTCCCTCAGTTTATGATACCAATTTTGACGCTGAAGGGCTAATTAGTATCGGGGACAGCCTCTACATTTTCACCAAGAACTGGATTGATAATGAAACCAATATTTATGTTTTGCCAAAAGTTCCGGGTACTTATGAAGCTGAATTAATTGATAATTTAAACACAGAAGGGCTCGTAACCGGAGCTAGCCGAAATCCCAATAACGGAAATATTGCACTTTGTGGACATACACTGACCACTCCCTTTGTTGTTTTGATCAGAAATTTGTCCGGACAAGACTTTAACTCCGCTAATTTTTTGCGGCTCACTCCTCCAATTAACGAATCCATCCAAGTTGAAGGAATTGCTGCCATTGGAAACGGCTGTTATTATTTAGCTTCAGAAGATAATATTACAGGAGATGCTACACTACACCGTATTTGCTTAGCCAGTAATGTTGGAATAGATCAAAACACCAAAGAGGCCCTTTACTTTCATCCAAATCCCGCACAACATTACATCACCTTAAATACAGATCAATTTGAGCGTACTGAACTCTATGATCTATCAGGAAAACTCATCTTCCAAACGCAGGAAAAAACGATTGACGTTCGTCCCTTTAAGGGAGGAAACTACATCGTAAAAGCATATTTCAAGAACCATCAAATGGTTCAACAACAAATTGTAATTGAATAAGTCAGCTTAGTCAGCTACCACTCTGTTTCGCTTCCAGGCAGAATGGTTTTGGTTGATTGGTTTCTTCACTGAATCGTTCTTCAATTCTTTGAATAATTTCCAACTTCCTTCTGCCAATTCACCATCAATTTCTTGTTTAAGCTCATCCGCTGAGAAATACTGCTCAACAAAGTTAATCGAGAAACTTCCATCTAAAAAGGCTGGATGTTGTAAAACATATCGTCCAAAGCCAAGTGTTGTTGCAAAACCTGCAATCTCATAAGCGTCAATTGCCTTCAGCATTCTTTCAATTGCCTCTTCTCTATCTTTTCCGTAAGTGATTAACTTAGAAATCATTGAATCGTAAGCCAATGGAATTTCCATTCCTTCTTCGTAACCATCATCTACTCTAACTCCTAAACCTTCAGGTTTTCTATAAACTTTTAATGTTCCCAAATCAGGTAAAAAGTCATTTTCAGGATCCTCTGCATACACTCTCAATTCAATTGAATGTCCATTAATTTGAACATCCTCTTGCTTAAGAGATAACTCTTCTCCCCTTGCAACTTTAATTTGTTCCTCAACCAAATCCAAGCCTGTAATTTCTTCAGTTACAGGATGCTCAACCTGTAATCGGGTATTCATTTCAAGAAAGTAAAAGTCCTTGTTTTTATCCATCAAAAACTCTACAGTTCCAACTCCCTCGTAATTACATGAACGAGCTACATTAATAGCTGCTTCACCAATTTTAGCTCTTACCTCAGCATCAACAACCACTGAAGGCGCCTCTTCAACTACCTTTTGGTGTCTTCTTTGGACAGAACACTCTCTTTCATTTAAATGAATGATGTTTCCGTGCTGGTCAGCCAAAATTTGAACCTCAATGTGCTTTGGTTCCTGAACAAATTTTTCAATAAATACTGCTCCATTTCCAAATGATGAAGTGGCTTCAGAAACAGCTCTCTCAAACTGTTCTTTAAACTCATCTGCCGAATGAACAACCCGCATTCCTTTACCTCCACCTCCGGCAGAAGCTTTTACCATAATTGGATATCCAATTTCGGCAGCGATTTTCATTCCTTCTTCTACATTTTCAATCGCCTCGTCAGTCCCAGGTACCATAGGAACATCAAATTTCTTTACTGCTTGTTTAGAGTCCAACTTATCCCCCATAACCTGAATAGCTTCAATTGATGGTCCGATAAATTTAATTCCGGCTTCCGTTACTGCTTTTGCAAATCCTGCATTCTCAGATAAAAATCCATAAGCAGGGTGAATTCCATCCACTTTAGTTTGTTTAGCGATATCAATAATCAAATCTCCCTTTAAATAACTTTCGGACGGAGCAACTCCTCCAAGTGCATACGCTTCATCAGCATAAGATACAAATGGTGCGTTGGCATCAGCATCTGAATAAACAGCAACACTTTCAATCCCTAGTTTTCTAAGGGTTTTCATAATTCGAAGAGCAATTTCTCCTCTATTGGCAACTAATACTTTTTTCATGTTCAATCTGGAACTTTGGTTTTTCTACTATCTCTCTTGCGTTTTACATCCACCTTATTAGCAGGTTTTCTGAAAATATTCAAAAAGCCTTGTAGCAATTTAAACTCTTTGGTGGTATTAAATTCTTCCTGGTAATGTAACCCAACACCCTGAGTAAATGGCCCTTGAGCTGCTTCACTCCCTGTATTGGATTCATTAAAGAAATTGACGGTAAAGGTACCATCATCATTCAATTTATAATCTACGGATACATCTCCTACTAAACTTCCTGTATTTTGAGCGTCGGTTACAACTCCAAAACTGGTTGTAATGGATATTTTTTCGTTGATCTGTGTGGAGGTCTCCAATGTCGTTTGTCCCTCTTTCAAATCAACTGCCAGGTCATAATTTTCTCCAATGTTTCCTAAAATAGCATTAATTTGATTTTCAGCCAATCCCAATGCTACACTAGCTCCAGCTCCTCCTGCTCCACCACCATGAGTCGGTAAAAATTTGTTCAACATCAAAAGTGAGAAGAACTGTTTATTCAACATGTCAACATTAGATTTTAGCTCATTGATAGCCCCTTTACCTAGCTCATCCGCCTTTGGAGCTGTAATGTCAAAAGACAAATCCGGAGACATTAATTTATCGGACATAATCAAAAAGCCATGAACTTCATCTTTCTTAGTTCGTTCCTCCGTTAAATCAGGCATAATGTCAGCTAGTGATACATTTCTAATAAACTCAGCCTGTATATCGATATCAGCGTCATAAGGTGATCGGGTCCAGGTTAAAGAACTTCCACTAACAATAGTAAAGTCTTTATTGACCACATTTTTCATTCTCATGTTATAGTCTCCCTCACGAATTACGTATTGACCAAACATCGTCACTTCACCATATTCATCCACTTTAATTTCCAAATCTCCTTCTCCTTTTGAGGTTATTTGATCTTCATAAACCGGATCAAAGACAATTTTCACATTTGCATCTCGGGTAACCCCAAAATTCATTATTAACTCTAAACCTGAACGCTGAACAGCTTCATTCGCAACAACCGTTTCTTCTCCTTCATGTTGTTTAAACACAAGGAAAGAAGACTCTTCCAATTCTGAATTACCATACATTGGCAGCACTAAATCAGTTCCTTTTTGGGTAGTTGCATCTACCTCAATGGTTGTTTTACCTCCATACCCCGAAATGTTCACCCAGCCACTAACATAAGCTTTTCCGTAGTAAAATTCTCCTTCTTTATATTTGGTATTCAAAGCCAAGAAACGATCCAATCCTGACTCCATATCTAAACCAATATCATAGTTCCAATCTTGCCAATCATAATGATAAATGGACAAACCAAGTATTGCCTCATTCCCTTCCTGATCTGCCAATTTCATAAAATCACCAGAGATTTCACCCTTATCAAATTGTAAATTTCCATCCAAACCAAATCCAACATTGAACATTGGAACAAAAACATGTGCATCTTCCACATTCAGTTTTCCTTTCACCACTGGATTTGCCAATTCTCCTGTCACTTTCAAATTTCCATCCAAGATTCCGTCAATATCTGTATACAACTCAGGATCTTCAAAGGCCTTTAAGAAACCAATGTCTGTCTTATCAAAGGTTAAATTCAAAACAATGTTATCCTTTTTTCGCTCTACGAAATAGTTTCCTTTAAACCCAAACGTTCTTTTACCATCGCGTTTTAGTTTACCCCGCATTGAAATACTTTTGTTTCCTTGAATCCATTTGTTTCCGATTTCTAAATCACCAACAATTTCATTATTGATATAAAGGTCCTTGATTTTAGAATCAGACGAGAATTTAAGTGTATTGTACACATCCGCCACGCCTCCTTTAATATTCAAAACACCATCCAATTGAACACCGCTTGCTTCCAAAATCCCATTCAAATCAGCCAAATCAAAATCTTTCACAGCAAAACGTAACCAATCTTTAGGATCTTTAGATATAACTCCGTTTACACTCACCGAGTGTTTTCCTTCTTCTATTTTAAAGTTGGAGAAAGTTGTTTTTTCCTGGTTCCAAACAACTTCGGACTCGGTACTTACTTTCCATTTATTATCCTGCAGGTAGAAGAAAGATGGCTTAAATTGTGTACGCACTTCGTTATTTTTATCGATATCCGATACAAAAGCAAAAAGCGCAGGCTTTATATCTCCCATTCCATCCCAACCCAAGGTATTGGTAGTTCGGTTTTTCTTAATGTAAGAATCAAGGTATAGATTTCGTACTTGCGTACTATCATTTAGCTGGGCCAGTTCGGATTGATAATAGATCATTCCTTTTGTACTATCCAGATGATTTTCAATGTTGATCCCTATAAATTTCATATTACCAACCGTCACAGAATCAGAATTGACATCAAAGACGTAAGTATGTTCTTTCTTATCATATTCTGAACGGATTTCGGTATTCTTTGCGATATACAGATCCGTATCAAAGAACTGAAGCAAAGGATTGATGTTTTTTAGTTCAATGTCCAAATCAAAGTTCTCATTGCGGGATTCGTGTTTGGTTGGTGGACCAACTAAATTGTCTGCTACATAGGCTAACTGATTTAGAATAACCTCATGCATGTCTTCCAAATCAAAGATTCCTGTTAAACTCAACTCAATTAATTTAGAATGAATTAAAACGGTATCATTCGTTGGCATTTCATGTTTTTTAACTGGCGTACGGATAAGCTCTACACTAAAAGTATCCAATTCAAAATCACGCTTACCATCATGATAGGTAATATCTGCAGCACTCAACACCCCACGTAAAGAGTTGATGGAATTCCCTTTCATATTGACGTGTACATCCGCCTCTAATTTATGAAACACACTATCATGCTGATTCGTTAACTCAGCAAGGTGAGCACTATCAATTTTGACATCAAAATCAAACTCTAAATCATTATTTAGGTCAACAAAACCATCATAATTAAGTGCCAGGTTATCATCTTCAATATCAATTTTACCCGTAAAACGATTATTGGCAAAACGCCCTTCGTAGATGTTGATGTCATGATAATCGTATCCATTCAAAACCACATTGTCAAAGTTTCCAGTAAAGTCTAAATCCAACTCATCCATTCCTAAGCCTTTAGAACCAGGATTCACCCTTACGTACCCATTCACCATTCCCAATAATGGATTAGCCGTTATAGCTCCCAAATCCAAATTATCAACAATTACATCTTGCTGTACTTCACCCAAAATACCTTCGTAGTAGTAAGTGGTATCATTACCATCAAATGCAATTTGATTCTCCCGACAATAAGCAGAATCTTTGAGGTAAAAGCTTAAACCATTTGCTGAATGGACATTCCCAAGTCCTGAATAGATATCTCCATCAACGGTAAAAGCTCTCATGTATCCATCCATGTGCGCTTCAACCACTCTAACTTTTCCAGCCTTGTTATACTGTTCAGGAATTTCCAGGTATTTTTTCCCATCCTCCAAAAACGGAGAAAGGTTTAACTTTTTAACATCGGCTATGGACGTTTTAAACAAATTAATTCGCTCCTGGAAAAAGGCTTCATCCACATTATCCAAATTCGGAATGACAAACTCCCCTTTTAAAACCGTTTCATCCAACATACTGATGTGGAAGTTCTTCAACTTCATTCCAAAAACCGCTTGGGTAATATCAATATTATGAATGGTTACCTCATCCGTCATTCCGTAAATGGCCGGAACAAAATAGGCTACATCACTCAAAGACACTTTAGAATTCCTGAGGTTAGCATCAAAAATAACTTTATGCACAAAGTCCGACCAATCTGATGCTCCATTAGGAGTTTTGAGCTGAAACTTATCTGACAATAGCCAACTATTATTCAATCCAATTTTTAAGTCTTTTAGAGAAACTACCTCAGGGCAATACAGTACCTCAGAACTCAATTTAGATAAGATTAAGCCCGAACGATCTTTAAACTGGAATTGATTAATATTGACTAAAATGCTATCTCCATTCAACCCAAAATCTGAAAAACCTCCGCTTAAATCATGAAGATGAATGTTAGCATAATCCATTCCATGCTCTTGTTTTTCGGCATTTTGATCCTGATAAACAAATTCGATATCTTCTAACCAAATGTGCTGAACATTTACACCAAAACTACTTTTAGAAGTATCAGGTTCCTCAGAGGCGAAATAATCAACTATATGCTGAAAATTCAGTGTAGAATCTCCTTCATATTTCCTCAAATAAATTCGACCGTGATTTAATTCAACCTTTTCAACATCAACAAAGGATTCAGAAAGGCTCCAATCATCAATTTCAGCAAAAATAGATTCGGTATAAAGCAAAGTGTCTTTTTTGACATCTTCCACATAAATTCCCTCTAGTTCTACACGATCAAAGAAGACAATATCTACCTTATCAATGGATACCTCTGTTCCCAATTCACCCGATAAATAAGCTGCGGCTTGTTGTGCCAGATAGGTTTGAAACCAGGAAGTACGGATTCCTAAAGCCAAAAGAATCACCAAGAGCAAAATAAACTCTATGAGAAAGTGAAGCGTTCGCCCCAACCCTTTTAGTATTTTAGCTAATATTGTAATCTTCTAATTTTTTGCTAAAAATAATTAAAATTGACTGGTAAAGACACAATAATTTTGGGAATAGAATCGTCATGTGACGATACCTCAGCGGCTATCTTAAAAAACGGAGAAATTTTATCAAATATTGTGGCCGGACAAAAAGTTCATGAAGAATATGGTGGAGTGGTTCCGGAGCTAGCTTCCAGAGCCCATCAGCAGAACATTATTCCAGTAGTTGACACTGCCATTAAAAAAGCAGGAATTAGCCTGGATGATATTGACGGAATTGGCTTTACTCGTGGGCCTGGATTATTGGGGTCATTGATTGTAGGAACTAGCTTTGCAAAAAGTTTGGCGCTGGCACGAAATATTCCCTTAATTGAAGTAAACCATATGCAAGGTCATGTATTGGCACATTTCATTAAAGCTGAAGGACAAAGTGCTCCTGAATTTCCATTCATTTGCTTAACCGTAAGTGGAGGTCATACTCAAATTGTTTTGGTGAAAGATTATTTTGAGATGGAGATCTTGGGCCAAACCAAGGACGACGCTGCCGGAGAAGCCTTTGATAAAGCCGCAAAAATTATGGGGTTACCGTACCCTGGTGGACCATTGATTGATAAATATGGTAAGGAAGGAGATCCTGCAAAATTCAAATTTCCCTTTTCAAACGTTCAGGGATATGATTTTTCGTTTAGTGGATTGAAGACGGCCATTCTTTATTTTTTACAAAAGGAGATGAAGGCCAACCCCAATTTTATTGAGGAAAACCTCAATGACATTTGTGCTTCTTATCAGGAAACCATTATTCAATCGCTCTTTAAAAAGTTAACCAAGGCTGCTAAAGACCATGGTGTAAAAGATATTGCTATTGCTGGAGGTGTTTCGGCCAATTCAAGGTTAAGAGCTGAATTAGAGAATAGAGGAAAACAATTGGGATGGCGAACATTTATCCCTAAATTCGAGTTCTGTACAGACAATGCAGCGATGATAGCCATTGCAGCATATTATAAATATTTTGAAAAGGATTTTGTTGGTCAGGAAGTTGTTCCGGACGCTCGATTAAAATTCTAAATCAGAATTATTTCGAGGGAAACTTATCACTGGTGTCTATTTGTAATGACACTGTTTATAAAACCCCAGAGACTAATCTGCTAACTGCTCTAATTTCAAATTAAATTTTCCTTCAGCCATTTCGGCAATGTATTCTCCTATTGCCAAAGATGCCGTAGCTGCTGGTGAAGGAGCATTTAATACGTGGATGCTATCTTGCGAATACTCAATTCTAAAATCATCTCTGGTATCACCATCTTCACTCAAAAGTAAAGCTCTTACCCCCGATCGACCTGGACGTAAATCATCCATTGTTAATGAAGGGATCATGGTTTGAAGTGTCTTTAAAAACAAGCGTTTTGAAAAAGCACGACGGTATTCATTAATACCAAATTTCATATTCCCAAAGAACAACTTCCAGGTCCCCTTGTATGATAAAGCATTAGCTGTATCTGACCAACTGAAGTCCGTTTTTCCGTAACCTTCTCTTTTGAACGTAAAAACGGCATTAGGACCACATTCAGTTTCTCCATTTGTCATTCGGGTAAAATGTACTCCAAGGAATGGGAAGTCAGGATTTGGAACTGGATAAATAAGGTTTTTTACCTTGTGTTTAGCATGATCATTTAATTCATAATAATCACCTCTAAATCCAACCACTTTTTCTTTGATCTTAACCCCATCTTTTTGTGCTAAACGATCGGCTTGCAATCCTCCACAAAAAATCATTCGTTTTGCATTAATGATCTTCTGCTCCCCTACTACTTCATGACATCCATTTTTGTCATTGATGGCAATGACTTTCTCTCCTAAGAACAATTCAGATTTAGGTTGTTTTCCCAAGGCTACTTCAGCCATTTTATTGGTAGCTCCAACAAAATCAATAATTCCGGTACATGGAACCCAAATTCCACCAATGCTCTCCACAAAAGGTTCAATTTCTTTTACCTGGTCAGCACTAATTTTCTCAATTCCCTCCGTATTATTGGCTAAACCATTTTCAAAAATCTTGTCCATGAAAGGTCGCTCACTTTCCGCTTTAGCCACTACAACCTTTCCACAGACGTCGTGATCAACTCCGTGTTCTTTGGAAAAAGCCACTAATTCGTGCCTTCCTTTAAGACAGTTTTTTGCCTTAAGTGATCCTGGTTTATAATAAAGTCCTGAGTGAATTACTCCTGAATTATGTCCGGTTTGATGTGCTGCCAAACGATCTTCTTTCTCTATCAAAGCGATTTTGAGGTCGGGATTTCTCAGTTGAAGTTTATAAAAAGTTGCTGCTCCAACGATACCACCTCCAATGATGGCTACATCAAAAATGTCCTTATCTTCCAATTTAAACTAAATTTACCGCAAAATTAGTAAGAATTCTTAAAGGCTAAGTTTGAATTTACAATCCAATAGAAAAATTCCTCCCATCTATTTTGAAAATTTAGATGCTTTGAGATTTTTGGCAGCCTTTAGTGTTTTCATTTTCCATTTTTTTAGAGACATAAGAGCTTTTTATCCCTCCTTAGAAGGAAGCAAAATTTTTAAAGCTGTTACCATAGTCACGGACAAAGGAGGTTTAGGAGTCAATTTTTTCTTTGTTTTGTCAGGGTTCCTGATAACCTATCTCATTTTACATGAACGTAAACACAGAGGACATTTTAGCCTTTGGCGTTTTTTAGTTCGGCGAACGTTAAGAATATGGCCTTTGTACTTCATTATTGTTTTGATTGGATTTGTGATATTCCCCTTGGTTTTTGCCGATTATCACACTGTTCACAATCCTTTAAACTATGTGTTTTTTCTGGCCAATTTTGATGAAATATGGTATGGAGCTAAGGATAGCATCAACTTTCTTACTTCTCCCTGGTCAGTAGCAGTTGAGGAGCAATTTTATTTGTTTTGGGGAATTGTCCTCTTTTTACTTTTTCGATTTAAGTTTTTCAAAATTGAGTACTTGATCATCTTACTTTACATTGGTTCCTTTGCTTTTGTATGGATGTATAAAGAAGATCCTCGAGTGATTTATTACCATACTTTTTCGGTTTGTCAGGATATTTTAACTGGAGCGTTGATTGGAGTTTTAATGTTTCGACAAAGTATTGTGGT
>JAKSBJ010000131.1 GCA_022361195.1 Flavobacteriales bacterium | reverse complement strand
CGACAGCTAATTTGGAAGCTCTGACGAGCTTGAGGGATAGAGATATATGAAACACTTGATTTCAGCTTCAGCAGCCCTGTCTGTCAGCGCAGCAGCTCTTCTGGTTGCGAGCGCTGCGACTGCAGCTCCTGGTGAAGGTGTCCGGATGGGCAGCTTTATCGTTGCGCCGAGCATTGATGTTGTTCAGCGTTTTGATGATAATATCTTCCAGGAAGACGCCAACAAAACCTCTGACACGATCACCCAGATCAAGCCGGAAGTAACAGTGCGGTCCGACTGGAATCGTCATTCTCTGGAATTCCTGGCAGGCGTCGATGCCGACCTGTACTGGGACAGCTCCAATGACAACAGCTTCAATGGTGATGCCGAAATCAATGGCGAGATCGACATCTCCCGTGATGTTCAGTTGCGCCTTGGCCTGGATTATGAACGGCGCCATGACGATCGTGGTTCCGACAATGTGAATGGTCTGGCAGAAGAAGTTGTCATCCAGAACAAATATGGCGCCCGTGCCGAGCTGGAAGCAAAATTCAATCGCTTCCGTGCCCAGGTTGGCGGTCAGATCACCTTCAATGACTTTGAAGACACCGATCTTGTTGGTGGCGGAACAAGCAACGAAGATGACCGCGATGCGACCAGCACCACGGGTCATCTGGAACTTGGCTTCCAGGCCCGCAAAGGCTATGAAATCTTTGTCCGGGGTGAAATCAACAAGCGCGACTTCAACGACAATATCGATGATGTGGGTATTGCCCGCGGCTCCGATGCATATCGTGTCCGTGGCGGTGTGAACTTCAAACCGTCCCGCAAACTGGATGCCAGCGTCAGCATCGGTTATCTTCACCGGTCCTTCGATGAGGCGACGTTTGATGACATTGATGCTCTCGACTTTGCCGCCTCCGTTGACTGGGATTTGCCCAACAATATCAGCAATATTGGTCTGACGGTTACCCGCCGGGTTGCCGAATCGACCGACAATGACGTTGCCGGCCGTCTGACGACTACTGCTGACCTGGATTTCCGTCATGCTCTGACCCGCTCAATCGAATTGCGCAGCAAGCTCGGCTATGTCCGGAGCGAAGAAGAAGGCGGCACCGGTACTCGTGACAACGACACCTACAATGTCGGTGTTGGCGCATATTACAACTTTAACCGCCGCATGACTGTCGGTGCGACCTATGACTACAACCGCCGCGTCTCGAACGAAGTAAACGAAGGCTTCGTCCAGAACGTTCTGGCTGTCCGGGCCAAGTTTAAACTCTAAACCTGGCCTGTTTGAAGTTTGGGAAGTATGATGACACGATTTGCGTTTCGGCAGATTGGTCTGATCTTAACAGTGCTGTTCCTGGTCGTATCCGGGGGCAGCACTGTTGCTTTTGGACAGACGCAACAACTGGAATATCGACTTGGTTCCGGGGATAAATTGCGCATCACCGTTTTTGGTGAAGACGATCTGTCGGGTGAATTTGAAGTGGATGGCGGTGGCCGCATTTCAATGCCGTTGATCGGATCGGTCAACGTTGGCCAGAGCACCCTGAAGGAAGCGGCCAGCAAGATCGTGATCAAGCTGAAGGACGGATACATGCGCGACCCCCGGGTCAGCGTCGACGTTCTGAATTATCGCCCCTTCTATATCATTGGTGAAGTGAACACGCCCGGCAGTTACCCCTATCGCAGTGGTTTGTCTGTGCTGACCGCTGTTGCCATGGGCGGCGGCTATACTTTCCGGGCTGACGAAGACGATATCATCATCATCCGCGGTAATGACCCGGAACGCAGGGAAGAAAAAGCATCCCCTGATACGGTT
>JAKSBJ010000257.1 GCA_022361195.1 Flavobacteriales bacterium | reverse complement strand
TTAAACTGTTGATAAATCTTACTAAGATTTGAGTTAATATTTTACGTATTTCATTAGAATTATTTCACTTACTTTGTTGTTCCGTCTTCGTAATATTTTAGATACACGTTTGATTTGCATGTTTCTCAATACAACACGAAATCTCAAGATGGACAATTGAACAATTTGTCCTTTTTCCTAGAAATTATTTTATAGAAATATGCTGGAATATCAACATCTTCATCACCAATCTCATGAAGCCCATTCTCGAGCACTCCTCCGGTAATAATATAAAGTTCATCATACTTTTTACACCAATAACGCACCTTTTGCTCTAAGCGATTCCATATGCCCGCGTTAAACTCTCGGTTTTGGGGACTAATATTGCTGGTATAAAATGTTTCGTTGTACGCATACTCAGAAAATCGTCTATCACCAGCAGGGCATAAATGCCCACGGTCATAACCTGAATTTTTATAATTACGCCAATCTGCAGATCCTGATTTTACCTTTGGGTCCTCAATAAAATAGGGACGTTCACGATCATCATAGGTTAAATGACTTTTCTTTAAAGTATACGCCACCCACTCTGCTTGCTCATGGGGTTCACTATAAGAAAGCATATAATAACTATGAACCGCAACATTTTTAGAAGTAGATTCGGGAAGCAACTCTTCAGGAAACATCAAAACATTGTCGGCATTAGGGTTACTGTAGGTATCGGGAGTATAAAAATTCTCAAACAACCAAAACCCAATGGTGCAGATGGCAAGTAGTACAAGGTACCATGTTCTTCGACTCATAAATCAAAAATAAAAAACCCCAACCAAGTGGTCGGGGCCGTATAATTAAATATGTTTAGTCTTTTTAACCTTTGACTCCCGCAAGTTTGTTTTTATTCTTTAACAAGCTAAGTTTTAAATCTTCCAAAACATTAATTGCTTCTTCAACATAAACATCCTTAGCCAAGTCTTGATGCCAGCGATCTCTCTTTTCCCTTAAGATAAGGTCTTGGGTAAACAATTCTTGTTCATAAGGCAATGACTCAAAAGTTAACCTAGAATCGTAATCATAAATCTTCTTGAAATAATCTGACCTTTTTTTTTTTTTTTTT
>JAKSBJ010000135.1 GCA_022361195.1 Flavobacteriales bacterium | reverse complement strand
TGAGCATAACCAATCCACAAACCTAAAAAAGGTATTAACAGTAATTTTTTCATTTTCAGCAATTTTTCTTTTAGCAATCTTGGTGGTTGCTAATCTAAATTAACTCAGCCTGTAATTTATTGATCCGATGTTAAGAAATAATTCTTCTTCGGATTCGACTGAGACTTTCGGGAGTAATCCCTAAATAAGCAGCTATTTTATAATTCGGTACTCGCCGAATGATTTCTGACTCTTCTTCCAAAATTAACTGATACCGCTCTGCAGCAGATTTGGTAATTAGAAGTTTCTCTCTCCGGACCCTCTGCAGGTAAGCCTTATCCGATTCAATTCTACCCAATCGACTTGCTTTAAGGCATCTTTCATAAGCATTGAATAAATCATCTCTTTGAATCACCGTTATTTCGCACTCTTCAATTGTCGTAATCCTCTTATCAGAAGGAATTTGTTTTAATAAGGAAGCAAAAGATGTTACAAAAGAATTTTCACAAAAAAAAGCCACAATGCTCTCCTTGTCATCTTCGAGGACTGTCTCTTCTACTAAACCTTTTTCCAAAAAGTACATCTTCTGTTCAATTTCCTGATAATCGGTTATGATGTGCCCTGCTCTTAATTTTTTTCGGGTATATGGAAATGGAGGAGTATCAAATTCGTAAACGTTTTTTAAATATTCCTCAAAAATCATATACCCTTAGCCGATTATTTTAAGATTTCTTACCCCGTTCTATATAAAAGACGATCCTAAATAAAGCTTCCCCTATTTTTAGTTGGTGAGACAGGCTTTAAATTTTGATTTGGGATTTTTTGATCCTAGGTTTCGATCATGCGCTCCTCGGCCCGAATCAGGTTCTCTTCAAGTCGCATCAAACAAAAAAGCCCAACACCAATGTGTTGAGCTTTATTTGTGATCGCGCTAGGATTCGAACCTAGGACCGTCTGCTTAGAAGGCAGATGCTCTATCCAGCTGAGCTACGCGACCATCCTTTTAAGGAGGTGCAAAGATATTATTTCCTTATTTAATTACAAATTGAATTTTGAAAGAATTTTTAATAAAAATTTAATCTAGGCCATTTTCACCCCTATTTCCTACAATACACCTGCAAATCACTGAGGGTTTTATCCATTATAATGAAGAAGTTAAAGTCCTCATTTATGCTTTCAAAATAAAATGACATTTGCTTAGAAAGCTGACTTTTTTTCAGAATTGCTCATTTAAACTCCATTTTTGAATCCGTAAAAACAGTTTTTTTCCTCAAAACCACCTCTCTACTTTTCAAATTTGGGTGTAATTTTTTACGTTCGGAGAACAAAACCCTTCATTCGGAAAATCGCCCCTCTTTTTGGCCTTTAAATTTTTCTGTTTTAGGTCATTTTTCAATTATTTCGATAACTGTAATGTACGAGTAGCCCAAAGCATGAAGGAAGTTTCTGGAGATTTTCCACTCCATTTATAAGCCCGTTTTGCATTTGGTTTCTTTTAGCCATTACACTTTGTTGAACTACAAAAAAAGTACCTTGATGATGACTCAAATGATGAGGCTTTGCCTGTTTGGCATTCTTCTGTCCTATTGTGGCTTTTCTTTTTCCCAGGAGGAAGAAGACACCACTTCGTTTGTCTTTGTAATTGATTCTACCGATTTAACCATAGTAGAGTCAGCCCCTGTTTTATTAACAGCCGAAGATTCCATTTTGGTTTCAACAGAAACACACACCCAATTGGGCATTGATTTTAGTGTTTCAGATACCGTCAACTTTGATGTCTTGCATTTGGAACTCGCCACAGGTCCAGATCACAACATCATTTTATGTCATGAGAAATTTTCACTCGCTGATCTTACGACAGCAGGAAAAATAACCGACTGGCTCATCAGCATTGGTTTTGGAAACCTTGAAAAAGGATTTCCCTACCGGGTTTCAGTAGTACTGCAAACCTCCGAAGGTATTTTATCTAACGAAATTCATAAGACAATTACCCCATGAACAGATTTAATTTAGCCTTTTTATCCCTTTTGGGGATGATGACCTGGGTAAGTCCTGCCTCAGCGCAAATTACCACAACTACATTTGATGTTCAACAGGATGCCTATATCTCTGATGGGGCTACCAATACCAACTATGGTTCTAATGATCAACTATGGAGTCATTATACCAAAGGAGGAGCAGGATCAACCCAACGTTTTTTTATTGAGTTTGATCTTTCATCCCTCCCCGATGAGGCCATTATTGTCTCAGCCACATTAAAACTAAAACCAGCCTCTATTACCAATGATGGGAATCATCCCCTTTATATAGAAAGAGTAGATGAGAGTTGGAGTGAAGGAACCATTAATTGGTCCAATGCAGTAGATGCCTATACATCCGACCAAATTTCCATCGCCCATTCACAAACCACCAATACCACTTTACAAGAATTTGATGTAACCAGCCATGTAGAACAAATGCATTGGTATGAGCATTTAAATCACGGTTGGCGAATTCGTCTTCAATCAGAATCAGGACAACAAAACAAAGGGATAAAATACTATTCATCCGAACATGCCACCACTTCATGGAGACCTCAACTAGAGGTAGAATACATTCTTCCTCCCACCATTACATTAGCAGTAACCCACTCTACCAATGGCAATGATGACGGATCGGTTGATGCAACTTACAGTGGCGGATCAAACGGAGCACTCAATTACTACTGGTTAAGACGCCGAACAGAAACGACTTACACCAACATTGAGTCAGGATGGTATCCTACCAATTCAACCATTGATGCTTCCTCTTTGGAGCCAGGATTATATGTAATGACCATCAGAGATTCACTCTATGCTTCTTATCCTGATGACAAGTTTTTGTTTTACAAATGGTTTTTGGTAGGTGAAGAAGGAGCCACCACTGATGTGACCTTCTTTAACAGTGAAACCTACATGCAGGATACCTATATCGCATTAAATAAAGACACGGT
>JAKSBJ010000142.1 GCA_022361195.1 Flavobacteriales bacterium | reverse complement strand
TTGAAATATCCGTAGATGGATTTATTGATCACGTTTGGGGATCATTAATTCCGGCATTAGAAAAGTTGGATGTTGCCCGCAACGCTCAATACCCTTCAAAGTATGAAAGTGTTCGTCAAGCCGACATTCAAAAACTGGAGCAATATCTACGTGATGAAATAAAGGATATTGAAAATCAAGCAGGCAATTGGAAGCCAGGATGGAGATTGGATTTGGAAGTGGTTTGGGAGCACCGCCACCGCAAAAACATTCCACTTTCGGACGATGTTTTAAGAAAACGATTAAACGAACTCAAAAACTTTCAATAGTCATGGCAATTGATCAAATGATGTTAGGTCCCATGTTAGATTCCTTTAAAAACATGGCTCAGGACTGCACAGATAAAGGCTATTCAGGTCCAGCCTACGACCGAATGATGGAAGCCTTAAACAGAATGGAAACGCTAGGCCAGGAAATGAATGATTTCATGGAATATTCGGCAAAAATTACTGCAGAAGGATTACAAATGACTTTTAGTAATGCTTATGGCGAAGTATTAGCAGAAGCTGCAAAACCGCAGGGTGGTAATTCGGATGGAGGATATGATGACGGAGCATTGTTACAGCAATCACTAAATGCGCTACGCGATGCTGTTCAACAACTTAAAAACAGTGAAAAACAGGCCATTGATGAAGCCAGAAGTAAAGCAAAAAACAAAAAAACAGCTCGAATTGCCGAAAATGAACTGCTCTCTCTCAGCAAAAATACTCAGCTCATCGGTCCAATCGAAGACTTAATTAGCTTAGGTGAGTCGGGAGTTAACTTTCCTACTTTTTTACGGACTCAGATAGAAAAAGGACTGGATAAAGCTATGGAAGGATCGGCTGTTGTAAGGGATGGACTAGCTTATTCATTGGATTTTGCACAAGCTGCTGCTTCACATCCTTATGATATTAAAATCAAAGAAGAACAAATTGCCAAATTCGATGAATTAGGTGCGAAAGCCCGGTTTGGGATACCAGAATCGTTTCAAATTAATCTGGAGTTCGATGCCATAGAGCACCGCCATTCTCCTGCTATTGCCAAATGGAAAGCCATTGAAGATGCCTGGGAGCGAATTATTAGTTCAATGGATACCTGGGCAATTGCACACTGTAGTTTTGCTCCTTATATCGATCCGTGGGCGATGGCTTCTAATCCAAAAGAAGCTGTTCAATCTTCTAAAGATTGTTTACCTGGTGATATCAAAGAATGGTTAAGGCTTTTAAATGAGAATTTTGGCTTGGACTTTCATGCCATTTTTCAACATGAAACCTTTAAATGGAGCGTACAACACCATCATTTTAGCTATTCGCAAGAGTACACCGAATTTTTAATTAAAACAGTCTTTCCGCAATGCCAACCTGGACAGTTTTTGGATGCTGAAACCACCTCAAAAGTGGAAGCACTTTATAAGGAGGAAAAAATGAATAATCCTGAAAACTATAAGGTTTTGGATCGTTCTGAAGTGGCCTATGACAAACACTTTGGCCAAGGAAAATTCCTTGAAAAAATAGGATCGAAAGGTGAATGGGGTCAACGAAACGCAGCTCCTTGGAATTTGGAGAGTTTTTTAGGAAGTCTCTAATAAAAGTGAGGAAAAATGAAATGGGAAGAAGTTAGCATTAACCTTCCCATGTCGTTATTTTATAAGCGAGTTAAAACATCACCGAAATGCTAATTAAAGGCAAAAACTATGGCATTTTGAGTGAGGCTATTTTTGCCATTACTTCTTCTTTATAGGTTCTTGAAACTGGAATTGGTTTTAAATCCTCCATAAAAACAAGTTTCAAACCTTGAGAATTGCCAGTAACCTTTTGAACTGCTCTTACATTAACCAGATAAGATCTGTGACATCGAATGATATTATCATTTAGAATTTGTTCATGAGCTTTGACCAGTGATAATCTTAGTAATTTCTTTTGAGGCTTATTATCATTTAAATCAATAATGTTGATATAGTTCTTTTCTGCTTCAATGAATAACAACTTACTGGTGTCAGTTATCACACTGTCATTGACAATGTTCGATTTTATTTCAATCACTTCCTCCTGATAATCCGGGTTTTTCTTCTCCAGAATGTGTTCCATTTTTTTGACCTCTTCCAATCTGGCTCTGAGCAAAGTATTACTGGTTTTGATGAGACGGATACTTAACGGAATAATGGCAAACAAGATGGTAAGTACAACGAATTTTAGAATAATAAATAGCTCAAATTCTATGTTTAGTTGAACCATGGCAAAAAGAATTATTGCCACCACATTAATGGAAAGAAAGAAAAGCGCCCGTATTGTTTCTTTCCCCACCGACCATTTTTCTTCATCCACCAATCGGCTTAATAAAAATATTGAAAACAACACGTTTAATATGGTGGATGTAAACATGGCTAATCCAAAACCAAAAATTATTAAAACAGGTGTTTCATCCAACCCAAAAGGTCGTAAAATGATCAAAGCAATTGTCACAAATGTGCAGGTCAGCAAATTTGAAAACAGCTCTCTTTGAACACCTCTGCTATATGGAAATGGAGATGAAAATTTGCTTTTTAAACTGTCAATCATGCTAAAAAAAGGTTACGAATATTCCAGCTGTTCTTGACATGGTTATTCATTCGTGTCAAACTAATGTCAGTCGTAACAAAAATAGCGAAAAATCAAATGATAGCGTGTTCCTTTGGGTCGTGGACTTTTTAAAAATTAATGAAAATGAAAACGATCAAAACACTTCAAATTATTCTCCTTACAACTACTTTATTCCTGTTTCATTTAAGCAGTCAAGCACAAAAGAAACCGGACCTTAATCAAATGAGAAAAATGTTCGAGCAAAGAAGACCTCAGCTTGACACATTAGCTTTTTCTCCTGAAAAATATAATTTGCCTTTCCTATCTTTTGAAACCACCACATTAGATAGCATAAAAATTGCTTCCTGGTTTATTCCAAATCCATCCAATAAAGGAACTGTTCTAATGATTCATGGATTTGATATGAACAAAAGTGGAATGCTTGGTAGGGCTTCTCACTTTTATAAAATGGGTTATTCTGTTGTTTTGCCAGACTTGAGAGCGAGAGGCGAAAGCGGTGGAGAAAAAGCAAGTACGGGTAAAGCAAATGATACTGATGTTGAATGCGTTTATAACTTTTGCAAAGAACACCTTTCTAACTTTGGAGAACTGATCCTTTATGGTTTTTCACATGGTGGCAGAGCAGCTGTTTTTGGCTTAAACAAAGTCGGAGCAAAGAATCCCATTATCTTGGAGTCACCCCCCTTTTATTTATCAAATGCCTTTAAGAGACAGTATAAAATTGAAACACCTATGAACGGTGATGAATCAGAGATAAAGCAGGCCTTGGAAGCCATTTCTTCCAACCCAATGCTTTTGTTAATTGGCGATAATGACACTGCAATTAATGAGGAGGAAGGAAATGAACTCATTGGTTTTTCCAGGCACAAAAAAAGCAGAATCATTGTTTTTGAAGAGACAGCTCATTCGGTCTATTCAACTAATGAATCAAAATACGCCAAAACACTCCATCAGTTCTTAAAATCAATCAAATAAAAGACTATGAACACGACCAACAAAATGCTTTTACTTATTGGAACTGTACAAACCATTCTTATGGCACTCTATCATTTCTTCATTCCTTATCAGTTCAATTGGTGTAATTTCTTATCAGAAAAGACTCCAACCATTAACTGGTCACTATTTGCACTGAACAATTACTTTAGCTTTAACCTCCTGTTACTAGCTTCCTTTTTACTCTACCAACTGATTAAACCAATAAACCGTTTACACAGCATTAAAATCCTAACGACCATTGTAATTCTGTTTTGGATGTTCAGCGCTGTTTACCAACTCATCCATCCAATGCCTCTACCCTCAAACCTAAATTGGCTTAGTTATTTACTGCCAACCATTGCCTTTGTAAACATCACCATCATTGGTATTCCGTTAATCGCTTTGTTTAAACGCGATATTTCAACATTTTAAGTGTTCTTTCAATTGTACGCTTAATAACCATCCCCTCATAAAAAACCACCATTCCTTAAATCTCTGAGAAAAAGCACAAATACAACCGCTCTTTTCCTTAACTTCAAGGAAAAGAGCTTTTGGAATTCAAAGGTGTTAAGTATGAAAAAAACACAATATAACATGTACATTTTCATTCTACTTGGAATCTATCTAACATCCTGTGAAACTGCAGAACCAACCTTAGTAAACTGGTCAAAAGAGTTGACCGATTTGGATGGAATGGAAGACAAAGATTCCTATTTTGATAACCATAAAAACTTTATTGAACCTTACTTCTCAGTAGAATACAAAGCGGATACCATTTATGCCACTACCCTTCACCACGAACAATGTGTTGATAAAACGATCGGTTTAATTGAGGTTTCCCATGATACCATCTATTTAAAGAAAAAAGTAAGCATGACGAAAGAACCCTACTGTCCGGAATTTTATAAATACAACTACACTATTTATAATCCTGGCCAGAAAGAGTATGAAATTGTTAGTGTAAAATAAATGAATCTGATATTCACTAAAGAAAAAAACACCCGCCGGCGTTTCCGCCAACGGGCATCGTAGCAACAAATTGCTATTCCATAGTTTACTTATACTGTCGTAGATATCCTGAGGTAGGATTTCCATCCCAACGCAACTCGGCCCTTCTTCCACTTTGAAGGATATCAATTGCTCGTGTGTATTGATCTTTGGTTAAGTAAATGAACAAAACGTTCTTCACCAATCCATTTGGTGGTGGAGTAAATCCATCACGGATCAAAACTAAACGAGCTTGTTGTTTATTTCTATCTGCACCATACACATGAATATTTGCTTCTGCACCGTTTTGCTGGTTTACAGAATTAAATACCTCTTCAAACCAGTCTTTAATTTCAAAAGTTCCTACTGGCGTTTGTGCATTTGATGCATAGGTAAATCCTAGCATCATGATTGTAAGTGCTACAATCCTCGTCTTAGAAAGAATCAATAAGTTTTTCATTTAATTAGGTGTTAAATTTTCCTACTCATAAGGCTTTTCAGTATCGCCCCCATGTTCATAAGGTTTGGGTCCCTGAGAGGCAAAATTATTGGGGATTAGTGTCTCAAACCAGTTGCCCAGAACATATTACTGTTTTTCAGAACATTTCAATTTTCGGCATGCATTTGGATAATGGTTTGCCAAAATATATTCTGATTTGGGATCAAACAATGATGAATTAATTATTTTCGTCTGTAACTGGCGAATTGCAAACCACCGTAAATGAGCACAGAAAATATTAAAATTGGAATTGTCGAAGACGAAGTCTTGATTGGCGAAAGTCTCGAAAGAAACCTCGTAAAGCACGGTTATACCGTATTACCACAGGCAATGGATTTTGAGGAGGCCATGGAAATGCTGCAAAATGATAAACCAGATTTAATTATCCTGGATATTAATCTGGAATCGGATAAAAACGGTATTGAGGTAGCCCATGAAATCAATACGAAACACCACATTCCCTTTATTTTCTTAACCTCTCATTTGGATGCCTCTACTTTGTCGGCCGCTAAAGAAACCCGGCCGGCCGGATACCTCACAAAACCCTTTCATTTTGAAAGTTTGTACACCTCTATTGAGGTGGCACTTCATAACTACTCTCAACGCCAAAAACCAAACGATCTTAAGATACCATTGAAGTCGGGAACGGTCACCGAATTGGTAGATGTATCGGATATTTTATACATGAAATCAGATCATGTTTACGTGGAGGTTATGCTCAAAAACAAATCGATATTGGTTCGTAATTCACTCAAGAACTTACTGGCCGAATTGCCCGAGGATCACTTCTTTCAAGTGCATCGAAGTTATGCGGTTAATCTACAACATGTAGTTTCTTTTGGAGCTGGAATTTTGTTCTTGTCCGGAATAGAAATACCTGTAAGTCGTAGCTTTCAAACGGACTTGCTTCGTCGATTAAAGTAGATTACTTTTTAAAGTTCAACTGAAAATGAGCTCCATCCTGGGTAAAATAGTTCAGTTTTCCCCGTAATTGTTTCGTCATGGACTGAATTAAAAACAGACCTATACTACCATTTTTACCAGACCCCAGTCCATCAACCAATCCCGGTCCGTTATCATGATAATGCAGGTGATATCGGTTTTCAACAGCCTTTAATTCGATATTTATCTCTAACTCTTCTCCTTCCTTTCGAGCATATTTATGCGAATTGGTTAGCAGCTCGTTAATGAAGATTCCCATATGAATTGCCCGGTGCAATGGGAACTGAATTTCATGGCAATTTACGGTTACTTTCAAATCCTCTTCGCCACTAAAAAAACGAGCAATTTGCCGGGACATTGCTTCCAAATACTGCCCTAAATCAACATTCTTAACATCATCTTGCTTGTAAAGGAGTTCATGCACATAAGCCATAGCACCAATTCTGTTTTGTGCTCCACCCAATGCCTTCTCTAAAAGCTCATTCTTTGACTTTTCGGACTGTAGTTCCAATAAACTGGCTACGATTTGCAAATTGTTTTTTACCCGATGATGCGTTTCATAAAGCAGTACCTTATTTTCTTCTAAAGAAGATTCCAGACTCGCATTAATAAGGGCAATTTCTTTTCGATTGTTCTCAATTTCCCGTTTACTCTTCCTCAATCGGAGAAAGAAGTAAATCAGTGTAAAAAGAAAGGTTGCAATGACGATTAGAATAATCACAATTGAACGAAACCGTCGCTGACTTTGATCTAATTTGAGATCTTGCGCCCGAATGGTTGCTGCATTTAATTCTTCCTGAAATTTCTTTTCAATGAAATAGACATCTTTCGTCCCCTGTTCGCTTCTTTGATTCTCATGATATCCATCTAACATCCACAAATAGTAGATTGTTGAGTCTTTCTCCCCCATTAAATCAAAGGCCTTTGATTTTAACATATAGTAAGATTTTTCTAAATAGGGCCACTTTCTCCCATCTCTCAAAATTTCCATACTATCCAGGAGCACCAAACAAAGTTCCGGATCAGAATCAAAATTCACATAACAACGATCTAACATGGTCAGTGCAAGATTTCGCCTGTCTCCAATTTGCCGAAAGTTATCTGCTGCAATCAACATCAGCGAATCCTTGGTATCACTATTCTCAATTGAATAAAGACCAATTTGCAAGTGAGCCAAGCCAATAGTCCTTTTATCATCAACCTCCTCAGCATATTCAATGGCTTTTTTTGTATAGCTTATGATTTCACTGTGGATGTAGGAACAGGCTGCATAACGATCATAAATCAAGGCCATCAATCTTTTATCCCCTCCGTTTTCCTGACAAATCTGTTCTGCTCTATTCAAGTAACTCACCGCCTTGGGTCTCATCCAGGTTGGGCGCAGTACCTCAGCAATTAAAATATTGGCCTTTATCTCGTCTTCATGGAGTCCGGCAAAATGGGCCAGTTTAACCGCTTTTTGTAAACTATCCATAGCTGGCTCATAATCATTCAACAAACGATGGCATTCTCCACTCAAACTTAACACACGAAAACACAAATGTTTATCGGCAGTAGTACCCGAAGCCAACATTTTATCCCTCACCAATTCGATAAGTTGAAAGGAGGCCGCATAATCGGACTGTATTTGCAATGCCTCTGCTTTGTATAACATGAAATATTGCCAATCCGGGGAATGGGGTTTGAGTTGGAGCGAATCAATCCATTGGTCTACCCTAAACATGAGTTCTTCTGTGTCCTGAATGATTAACTGCTCTGCCTTTTTCTCCAATTGAGGATAGGACGTATAAACCTGACTCTGAACTTTTGAGCCAAGGAAAAGTAAAGTCAGTAGCAGTAAACACGATTGTAAAGAAAAACGCATAAATTTCGGATCGAATTTATTAAAATCATTTTTAACGGTATCTTTCCTCTTACTACCCACCCATGAAATTTTGCAGTTACATAGCCTTTAGCTGGATTTGTTTTTTTCTTGTTTTAGCGGGAAAAGCCAGTGGGCAAAATCTGGTGGGTCATTGGACTTTTGAGCCGGGTGAGGAATTGCTGGACAGAACTGGAAATTTTAGTCCATTAATTCTAAAGGATGTAGAAATTTTGGATGGCTACCTTCATTTAGATTCGGCCGGCGGAGCTCACGCTAAAGATTATTCAGGCCCTAACATTTACAGCAACAGAACCATGGTTTGTTGGCTTGAAATGAATGATTTAGACGCAATAAGCGGACATTTAATGACGACTCAGGCAAAAGGGAGAGCCTTTAAAGAATCTATTCTCTATCATGGTCTTTATCCGAGAAATTGGAACCAGGCCAGTGAATTCTGGTACCGAAGTTTCTTGGATTCGGCGGTATTTGAGGAAACCAAAGTGGATACCTTACTGCAAATAGCCATTGTAAGTAAAGAATTGGACAAGGATAGAATCACGGTGACCATTTATCGAAATGGAGAAAAATTAGTAACCTATGAAGCCCTAAAAAGTCCTCCATTTTATACGGGAAGCACAGAGGTTTGTTTTGGTTTTGACGGTCGGTTAACCGATGACTTCCCCATGTGGATGGACTGTAAGTTGGAAGAAGCACGATTGTATAATAAAGCTCTTAGCCAGGAGGAGATAAAAAGTCTGAACATTGTCAAAATTCCACCATCAACCTCCCATTGGTGGTGGATAATTGGAGCAGTATTGCTTTTGGTTGCAGGAGTTTTTGGCTACCGAAAAGTGTTTGTGAAATAGTAATTACTATTTCGCCAAAACCACCTTTTTTGTCATCACTTTATCTACCACATTCACTTTTAAAAAGTACTGTCCTGCTGGTAAATGATCCAATGAAATTTGAACATTCCCATTTTTAACACCATCCGAACTTAAGATGGTCTCTCCCACTATATTAATCAGCTTATAAGTATATCCTTCAGTTGTAGCAACATTGAGATAAAGTATTCCGTCCGTTGGATTTGGATGCAATTGCACCAACAATTCATCATTCATCTCATCAAATCCAACATCCATTACCGTATAACAATCTGAGGTATCGCTGCAAGTTCCATCATTGACAATCACCGCATAACTTCCATTTGAACTAGCCGTAAAGCTTTGTGCTGTTGCACCAGGTATCTCACTATAGGAGTCATCACAATCTACCCACTGATAAGTCAAACCCGCTTCATCAGCCGTTAAAACACTTCCGCTTTGAGAAACAGTGGCATTAGGTAAAGCTATTACACTAACAGTCTCCTCTGTGGCATCATCACAACTTCCATCAATGGCTATGAGTTCAATGGTATGGTCTCCTGCTCCGGAAGGAGCATAATCGATCGTTTCAGTCGATCCAAATAAAGTTCCTTCATCATACCATTCAAAAGTAGAACCGTCTCCTGTGCTTGAAAAGGTGATTAATTCACCATCACACACCTCCGAAGTTGATACATCAAAAGAGGCCACTACATTACAAATAACCGTTTCACAAATTAAGGTTGAAGAGGCTCCTGTTGGTCCATCCAAAAAGGTTTTGAACGGCTCGAAATAACTGGTATTTTTGGTTAGTGTTGTACTCCAAATTGCATTGACCTGATCCGCATCACTGTAGGTAGTTGGTGAAAGTCCACAAACAGATGATAAGTCGGCATTAAATTTTTTGACAATTCCACCTCTGGCAATTAAAAAGGCATCATCCGAAGTAGGTAAGATCAACAGACTCTCTTCATTTTCAGAAGAAGCATCAAACATGGAACTTACCTGATAACTCTCTTGAATCAAACCAAAAACATTGGCTCTAATAATGAGCACTTTTCCATCATACGAATGTGCTGAAATCAATAAATCTTCATCTTCTGTTTCGGCCACTCCATGCAGTGCAGGATAATAAGATGAAGTGGTTGACTCTGTATATTCTTTGGTCCAAATAAGATTAGCGCCAGCATCAATTTTTGCCAAAACCCCATAAGTAGACCCTGCTCCACGACCACTTAAAATAATGTTACCATCACTCAATTCTGTTGCCGAATAAATTCGATTAAAAGCCGTCACTCTTCTTTCCCAAATCACTGATCCGTCTTCATCAATTTTTATGGCATAACCTGAACCGCTACTTCCGCTAAAACGAGAGCCAACTGCTAAAATATTTCCATCTGATAAAGCAATGACACGGTAAATTTGTGGCTTGTAAGAACAACAGGTCCAACTTGCCGATGGAATGCTCCAACTCCACATCACATCTCCGTTTTTGTCAATACGTGCAATTCCGGCATCACTGTTTGAGAAACCATCTACAGTTCCGCCAGTAACGATGTAGGAAGTGTCATCCAAAGCCAAAACGTCCGTTGCTCTTTTTACATTTCCAAAATCATAATAACCCTGCCATTCCACATCACCTAATTCATCTGTCTTTACAATGAAACTAACATCATCTGATCCACCAACGAGAATATATCCTCCATCCAAAGTTTGAACAGCCGCTTCTCCCCAATCCTGATCTACACCATTACCGTACAAATTACTCCACTCCAAATTACCATCCTGATCTAATTTGATCAAAGCCATATCATCCGTTCCAATCGCATCACTGGTTCCGGCCACGATATATCCACCATCATCTGTTTCACTGAATTTTCGGGCATCCTTAAATTCAGAGTAAGAACGTTCAAATAAAACCTGCGAGTTTGCAACAAAGGCAATTGCTGAGAAAAATGTTGATAGAAATAAACGTGTCAGTAGCGTCTTCATAGTTAGTTCAATAATATTGAACTCAAAGTTAGCAATACGCCTTCAATTTTGAGGGTAGATTTATCCAGCGTGCCTTCTAAATTATCCGTTGGAGGGAGTCTTTTAAAATTTGGGGAAGATAACTTGGTTCTGGCTTATCGATAATTGCAAATCACTAATTTTAATTGAACGTTCTTTGTATCAAACTGTAGCAATTACGGAACAACTTAATAACTGTGAAAACAAAAATTATTCAACTACTGCTTTTAGGATTTGGCATCTTCCTCCTATCCTTCAAATCAACCCAAACTATTTCCATTTCAAAAACAGATAAACTAAAAGAGGGATACATACTTGCCGGAGGCGGGCAGCAAAAGGTCTTTATTAACCATTACATTGTTGTAGGGATCATGGACTCTAATTCTCCATATTTGGACAGTATTGCAACCACCTTAAAAAGTTTAAACTTAGTGTGGGATGATTCAAAGATTCTTAGAACTGATTTTGGTTTACCTCCTTATTCAATCAATTTTAATTTCTTTAAGAGAGAGGATAAAAAATCTATCTCGTATGAAAATAGTCTTGAATTAAAAAAGCTAAGAGAATTATACTGGAATAATTTTGGTCCTGGAATTTATGACTCATCCGGAAGGGTATCTGGCGTTCTCTCTAATTCACTAACCGTTAAATTCAAGCGGGGTATTGATAAAGATAGTGCCAGTCAAATATTGACCTCTTACGAAGCAACAAAGTTTATAGAAGTTAGAGTGGATGAATACCATGTGGAGTTCCCTAAGAGTTGGGGATACAAAATCCTTGATGTGGCCAAAGAAATAAATGAACACAATGAGGTACAATATGTCGAAAATCAAATTCAAACCATCATAAGACCTGACTAGTATTCTACTGTCTTTTCCTAACTATTCTAAATCCTCAAAGGTCCTCTTTAACCGTCGCACAAGTTCCTGAACCTCCTCTTCATTATAAGATGCGAATCCTATTCTGATACTATTATGCCCCTGTTTAGCTCCATCGTACCGACTCCAATCCCCTATTTCTAAATGCTGCTTTTTTGCTACACGAGCTACTTCTTTCCAAGAGTACTTTGTGTTTAGCTTCACCCAAATAGCCATTCCTCCCATGGGAATTTCAAAATCTAAATAGTTCCCTAATTCTTCTTTAAAAAGTGAACAAAACAAATCTCTTCTGGCCTTGTAGACCTTCATGACTTTTCTGATGTGTCGGTCAAGATCTCCGGATTTAATAAAATCGGCGAAAGTTAATTCCAGCAAAGCATCACCCTGCCGATCTGCTAATCCTCGAATCTTAGCCGCCTGGTCCACCACCTCTTTAGGAGCAATTAAATAACCGATTCTAAAAACAGGAGCTACCGTTTTACATACCGAGCCGATATAAATTACATTCCCATTCGCATCATGACTTGCCAATGGTAAAATTGGGGCGTGGTTATAATTAAAGTCGTAATCGTAATCATCCTCAATGATTGCGAAACCAAATTTCTTTGCAAGGTTTAAAAGGTGAATTCTCCTTTGTGCCGATAAAGTAACCGTAGTGGGATGATGATGGTGCGATGTTACATAAAGTGCTCTAATCCTTTTTCGTTTACAGAGTTCTTCCACCTCATCGGTCACTATCCCATCTTTGTCTACAGAAACCCGTTCTATTTTAGCTGATCTGTTTAAAAAAGTATAGTCTGCCGAAGCGTAATTTGTTGCTCCAACGATAATCGAATCATTCTTTTGCAAAAGCAGCTGTGCAGATAACCATATCCCCATTTGGCTGCCCCGTGTGATTAGAATGTTTTCCTTTTTCACGTTTAAACCTCTGCTGGCATTTAAATACTGTACCAAAGCTTCACGCAGGGTATTATTTCCATAACGCGAACCGTAGGACAAATGATCAAAAACTGTTTGCCTGGAACAGATTCTTCTGTAGGTTCTGGCAATATCCTCAAGCGGTGTAAGTCTACCATCCGAAACACCATCATCCAAATACATAAAACCTTCCTTGTGGGCTGCCATTGGCTTCGCGAACTCACCGTTTTGATAAAAACTAAAGCCAGCTTTTTTTTCTATTTGAATAATCTCAGGATCTCCTAGTATTTGTTCTTTTTGGACGGGTAGGTTTTGCTGAACGAAAGTGCCTTTTTTAGGTATACTCACAACCCATCCCTGTATGAGTAACTCATCATAACAAGCAACTATTGTTTTACGATGAACCTCGAGCTGTTCGGCCAAAATACGACTCCCTGGCAACTTAGTTCCCGAGGCTAAAACACCGTCCCTTATTAATTCAATAATTTGATTTGAAAGCTGTAAGTAGAGAGGACGTTTACTCTTTCTATCAAAGGTGATACTGGTTTTAAACGGAAACATCTGGACTACTATTTTTATTTATTCTGGACGATTATAACCATCCACAAATATAGTAGATTCGAACTTAGAATTGCAGAAGCACTATCCATGATAACAATAAAACGAGCTAAAATTAATGATGCACAGCTATTGTCACAATTAGGCAGATCTACTTATACAGAATCGCATGGAGGGTTTATTGCGGATAAAAACGATTTACAGATTTATCTAGATGAGACTTTCTCGATAAAAAGGATGGAAGCTGAATTAGCAGATGCCGAAATTCTGTATGTCATTGCTCGTAACAATGATGTGCCCATAGGATATGCCAAATTGATTTTAAATACAAGCCACGAAAAGATGAATTCTTCTATGAATTGCAGGCTGGACAAGATTTATTCAAAGGCAGAATTTTTTCCTTTAAAAGCAGGTCAGAAACTATTGTTTTTTCTGGAAGATGAAGCTAGAAAGTTAGCGTATAAAAGCATGTGGTTAGTCGTTTATGTAAAGAACAAACGAGCCATTCGCTTCTATGAAAAAAATGGATTTATCACCATAGATACTTGCGATTTTTTAGTGAATGGTAAACCGTATGAAAATATAGTATTCTCCAAAACTTTATAGGGATGAAGGAATATTCAAAAACAAAATTAAACAGGATAAAACGTGGGCAAAAAAGAGCCACTTATGATGTAGAAAAAATCAATTCTATATTGGACGCTGGCTTCATTGGTCACATAAGCTATACTTACGAGGATCAAGCTATTTCTATCCCCATGTCTTATGGTAGAAAGGACGATAAAATATATCTCCACGGATCACAGGGAAACAGAATGCTATTGTCCCTCCTTGAAAAAGGCAAAATGAGCATGACAGTAATGCATTTAGACGGACTAGTTCTTGCACGTTCAGGATTACATCACTCCGTAAACTACCGGTCGGTAACATTATTTGGAACAATAAAGAGGATTGATGATCCCGCTGAAAAAGATGCGGCTCTCTTTTGCTTTATGGAGCATATGTTAAAAGGCCGTTGGGATAATGTAAGACCCATGACGGCAGAAGAATTAAAAAGGACATTGGTTGCTGAAATGACGATAGAAACAGCATCAGCCAAAATACGAGACGTAGGTGTAAACGATGAGCCTGATGACTACGATTTGGATGTTTGGGCAGGTATTGTTCCACTTAAACAAGTTGCTGAGTACCCAATTGCAGATGAAGGAATACCACAGAAAATGGAAATTCCTCCCCATGTTTTAGACTATTACCAACAAAACAAATCAGAACAATGAAAAATAGTCAGTTTAAGCTTATCGACCCTTTAAAATATAAAGACCGAATCCTCGAATTATTACTACAGTTAAATCCTGATAAGGAGGTCAACATCCTTGAACCTCTATTGGTAGAAATGTGCCAACTTTCAAATTACACCTGCTTTGGACTGTTTGAAGGTGAAGAACTGATCGGAGTTTCAACCGGATGGACAACTGTGAGAATCTATTGCGGAAAGCAAATTGAGCTGGACAATGTCATCATTGATTCACACTATCAATCAAAAGGCTATGGAAAGTACTTTATGGAGGAAATTAAACATTGGTCTTTAGCGAATGGCTATAAATCAATTGGCTTGAACACCTACGTTCAAAATTCCAGATCACATAAATTCTACTTTAACGAAGGCTTCAAAATACTTGGTTTTCATTTTGAAAAGCGGATGGCATAAAGATGTATGAGACTCTTGCGTATATCGGCATTGGACTGAATTTGTTCTCCATGTATTTAAAGGGCGAATTCAGATTAAGAATTTTTTCTGTCATTGCGAATTTAACCTTCCTTCTTTACGGAATTCTTACCGGAACAGCTCCCTTTATTATCGGTTGCTCGATTGCCGTCTTTCTTCATACCTACAGGCTAATTGGGATGCGAAAAAATAAAAATCTTGAAGTTCATGAACACTAGTTCCAAATAGCCCTAATATGACTGAAATAATTACACTTAGCAAGAATCCAAAAATTGAATTTCACCTGGATGAAGATGGATTTCAGTTGTATAATGAGCAGATGGAAAACGTTTCTAGCTTCCATTATTATAGTGATGTTCAATCACTCGAATTAAATAATACATGGTTTCCCCTAGTGGCAAAATGGTTGCGACCAATTTCCTGGATAGCGAACGGTGTTCCTTTGTTTCCAAAGGCAGATTCTTATAAAAAATCAAGCCTGATCATCCATTTTAAGGAATCAAAAGCCGGAATATGGCTAAGCACAGCAAGAATGGCTAAAAAAGCAAAATTGCTAAAGAGTTTATTGGATGAAAAAATGATGGACAATGGCGTTTAGGATATGAGAATCATGCCTGAATATAAAGACCACCAAAAGATCAAATCCAGCAAAAGTACATAGAGTGATTGCTGGTAAAAACTTAGAAGTCATTATACATATCAAAGCAGATGGAAAGGTTATCTTAGCTACTTTCGGGAAAGTAAAGACTGATTAGTAATCATGTACATTTTTAAGGAAACACCTCAAGAAAACATTGATCTATTCATGGAACGCATCAAAGTTGCTCAAAACGCAACGACCATTCAAGATCAGCATTTTAACTATGCCGTCCTTTGTCTGATAGGGCTATATGATTCTATGGCAGAGGAACATTCTGACTTCAGAAACAGCAATGAATTAAAGGTATTTTATAAAGAGTCGGCTAAAGAACTAGTTAAACTTTGGAGAGATCTAAACGCCTATGCTGATATAACTTATTTTATGGCGGAAGTAGCTGACGAAAACGAATGGTATTATCTATGCATTCGACGATCGGTTCTATACATATTAGTCAACGACTATAAGGAAACAGAAGTAAGGCAGCATATTGAACTGAATGACATTGAAGAATTGGATGTGGAACTCAAAAGAGTAGGACTTGAACAAGGACCAATTCCTACTGAGTACATTCCGCGTGGTTTGAGCAAAGAGCATTGGTGGTGGTATTATCCTGATAGGGAAGCAGAGTAAACTTGAGAAAATCGTCAATCCGGGAATTTATGTAGTTCAATATAATCCATCTTAAATCCACGAGAAAATAGATTTGGTTACAGAACAGATGAGAAATTCTATACTGTCTCTGCGGCAGCGATAAGAGCTTACTGGATCAATTGTAAAGGAAACAAGGTGTTTTCACCTCTCTTTCCTAGCAAATAAAGGTATGAGGATTATGCTGTATTTCTTTCCCAACAATGGGTTTCTTTGAGACGTCCCGAGGCCTCGGGACTCACTAAACATGAAAACCACTGAAAGAAAGTACCGTGGCCACGGTTTCAATAGCACAACGAAAAAGTGCAATCCTTAAACGAAAATGTTTAAGTCAAAAAATCTGCTTCTGACGGACCTTTGTATCAGTAATAATTTAAAATAGAAATTATGACGATTCAAGAGATAACAGAGTTGATCAACGCGGACAACGTGCATCAAATAAGATCTGGAGATAAACATCGCTTTATTGATATTACCATTGTGGAAACGGAAGGGAGATTTTTCGTTCGTCAATACAAATTTGGGAAAAGAAGCTGGTATCACGCTTTTCAAGAAAACCCAGAAGGGGAGATCAAATATGGAGATACAATCATTCCTATTATCGGAAAAGTACCAAAGGATCTAAATAAGTTGAATTCAAAGGTGAACAAAGCATACAAGAAGAAACTAGGATTAATCTATCCAATGATGAAACTTAGCTTCAACACAAAAATGCATGAAGCTTCAACGCTGGAGCTTATTCCAATCCTAATAGACGAAAAAGTGTAAGCCTTAAACCAAAATGGTTAAGTCGAAAGGTCTCAAGTGTTCTGACCTTTGAAAAAGAGAATAAATCAAAACAAGAAATTATGAAAACGGCAATTGTAATACTTAGAGTCTTTTTGGGATTAATGGGAGCTATGCTTCTTTTCCAGGGATTCATGTGGTCTTTTTTACCAGAAACCAACCTTGAAATGAATGGAATCACAACGGATTCTATACTCGGTATTAACATGATCAAAAGCGATATAGGAGGGGCACTGTTAACCGCAGGAACGTTTCTCGGACTATTTGCTCTTCAAGGTAGAAAATGGTTTTACCCAACGGTTATAGTTGCTGGAGGATATTTCATGGTGAGAACTGTGAGTCTGTTTATGGACGGGAGCCATCCGACAATAATCATTGGGATTGTAATTGAAGCTGTTGTTATAGTCACTTCCGTGATTCTCAATAACCTTTTAAGAGCAAGGGACCACGAAAATGTGTAAGTCTTAAACCAAAATGTTTAAGACGAAAGAAGAAGACTGTTCTGACCTTTGTATCAGACAAAAATTTAAAACGAAATAAAATGAAAACAATAATTAAATCACTAACAAGCCTGGCGCTGATAATAGGCTTTACAACTACAGGATCAGCACAAAACAATAATTTAAAAAATACAGAAATGGAAAATTTAAAAGCAGGAGTAAACGCCGTAACGTTTAAATCATTCGGAGTACAGTTAGCAGGAGATTTATACCTTCCTGAAGGGTTTGACCCAAACAAAAAGTATAAAGCAATTGTTGGCGCTAGTCCATTCCCACAAGTAAAAGGACAAATTCCAGCAATCTATGGAAAAGCCATGGCAGAAAGAGGATTTGTCTTTTTAGGGTTCGATTATTTAGGAATGGGAGATTCACCAGCATTACCAGGAGAGCACATGCAATCGAGATATAATTTTAGGCTAATTGAAAATACCTGGGATGCTGTTTCATACTTAGGGACTTTACCATTTGTCGAGGAAATTTATGGACTCGGAGTTTGTCAAGGAGGTTCAACCATTTCGGCAGCAGCCGTTACTGATCATAGAATCAAGAAAATCGCTTTAGTTTCTGGCATGATGGCTTCAGACGCTTTCCAATGGACTGATCGAGAAATGGTTAATCAACAAATTGCAGCTGCTAATGCTTCCAAGCAAAAAATGTATGAAACTGGTGAAGCCGACTATACATGGCCAATCGTGTTAAACGACACAATGACACGAGAAGAATTTAATGCAATGGGTATTCCAATGTCAGACGACACCTATAACTTCTACGGAAAAGATGGTGTTGCAGGTCCTGGAAAGGTCAAGAACTTCACCCTCGAACACATTGGTGACCAGGGAATGCAATCACTTTTTGCTATTGCTGAAGCATACGCAGACAAGATCATTCAACCGACAATGGTGATCTATGGAACAAGCGCTATAACAGCAATTTGTTCAACTGGATTTATTGAGAAACTTACCAATAATCCTGAGGTATTAGCCTTTGATGAGTTTAGTCACGTAGATTTCTACTGGAAACCAGAAGCGGTTAATGCATCCTGTGATGCCATAGCAGAGTTCTTCAATAAATAATTAAACAATTTATAGTATTCCGCAGCGATATAGAAACCGCTGCGGAATTTTCCTTTTATGTAACTTTAAGATATACAATGAAGACATTAGAATTTAAATCGGTATCAGATTTTCATGAGCAGAATGGTTTTCCACCACCAGAAAATCCTTTGTTTAGTGTGGTCAATCATTCTCAAGACGTGAACGATACCACGCAATGTGAGGACAATTCAGACGAAGAGGTTAAAGTGGTAAGTGATTTCTATTCAATTACCCTGAAGAATATTGTTTCTGGAGAGATTTCTTATGGAAGAACCAAATACGATTGTGAGAATGGTACATTGCTTTGTACTGCGCCTAATCAAACTTTGATTTTTAAAGGGGTGGTGTTTAGCGCTGAAGCGTATCATATTTGTTTTCATAAAGACTATTTTTCGGGCACTCCGCTCTTTGATAAAATAAAGAAGTACAACTATTTCAATTACAACGTCAATGAAGCACTTCATCTGTCGCCTAAGGAAGAAGAACTGCTAAAATCAATCTTCAGAAATATTGAGGCTGAATATCATAATAATCAAGACGAATTCAGCAAAGAACTTATTCTGTCTCATTTGGAGACAATGTTGAAATATATTGACAGGTTTTACAAACGCCAATTCCTTAATCGTCAAGAACTCAATCAAGAGTTATTTACACGATTCACTACCATTCTTGATGTATACTCCGAGGCAGGACATTTACAGGAAAAGGGTATCCCTACTGTTGATTGGTTAGCTGAACAATTGGGAGTTAGCCACAGATACATGAGCGACACAATAAAAGCAGAAACTGGAAAGACTGCTGTAGACCAGGTAAACCTCTATTTGATTGATGAAGCTAAGAACATGTTACTTGCTCCAAATGCGTCCATCTCAGAGACCGCATATGAGTTAGGGTTTGAGTATCCTCAATACTTCTCTAGACTCTTTAAGAAGAAAGTAGGCGTGTCACCAAAACAGTTTATTGAGGAGCACTCAATGAACTAAACCCATAATCTTCCTCCACCTCCTTTCACTTTCGTGGTTAATCTTACAGCGATTTTTCGTGTCCAATCGTTTCAGTCGGTGGAGGAAGAGTCAGTTTGAGGGGCTTGAACCTTTCATTACCGTTAGAATCGAAATCGCTGTAAGAAGCATCAGAGAATAGAATTTTTCCAAACGTCCAACATTTTGGCCACCCTCCTTTGAATCTTTGAGCAACCAATCCTCGACAAACCCATGGAGCACAAAAAAAGCCCACCATTTCTGATGAGCTTCTTGAGTTGTCCCACTAGGTCACAATCCATTTTTGACTATTTCCAAATAATTCTCCTGTTGGCCGTTCACAACTCTAGTGGTAACATGGGTTTCTAAACTTTTACAATAGCCCATGATAGGTCGAAACTGAATACATAAATTAAGGTGTAATGCAGGAAAAATGGGAATTTCTTGTCTCAGGTATCAGAGGCTGGAATTTTGTTTTGGCCACCATTTCGGCCACCCATTCAAATGGACGATTATGCTGTATTTCTTTCTCAGCAATGGGTTTCTTTGAGACGGTTTTACCTCAATAAATATGAAAACCTCTGAAAGCAAAGTACCGTGGCCACGGTTATTATAACATCTTATATTACTGTC
>JAKSBJ010000143.1 GCA_022361195.1 Flavobacteriales bacterium | reverse complement strand
GGACGCGTTGGCGACGGAAGTATGCGCCAGACTTGGCGACGACGCGACACCGTTCGTTGCGCCAACCGTCGACGAGTCGCAGTGGTTGCGAAACAATTACGTTGGGATCAACCGACAGGACGCAGACCGGGCGTATCGTGTGAGAATTATCGGGTCGCTCTGTGAATGCTACACGTTTGACCCGGAGAGACAAGAACCCGACGAATCCCCCGTGGAAGCGTGCAACTGCGAAGATAGGCACTTTCCTATCTGTAGGTACAAGAAAGAAGCCAGGCTTATTCCCTATGAAGACATTGGTATGTCTCCGGATACCCATCGACTTTATCGCGACGGTCAGCGTGGTATCCCTTGGTTGGGTGTGCCCCGCCAGTGTCGTTGTGGTATTGGCAGTTCTGGACCGTGGTGTGCGTCAGGCACATGCCCGTCGTTTCTCGATGTCGGAGGTACAACGGAGAACGACGCGGTGTCAACGTTTTTTGGACGTTGCTACTTTCAAAACCGCGGTGGGTGTGAGAACAACAATCCCTCCACTTGCAAGTGCTTTGAGAACTACGGTCCCCCTGCGTCGTTGAACCCAGTATCGCCTGTGTATCAGTTTCAAGATTTTCCCTGCGCATGTCCCACCGCGGGCGATCCTGCGTTGGGTGAGTTTGGATTTCAAATCAACGAAAACCGCTATCTACTGGATTACGCAGTCTGTGGAGGGGTGACGCACGGCGCTTGCATCGTGGACAACAGTACAACCCTAGCGCGTTGTGCATCGGTGTTGCGCGTGGATCTCTCCGAGGGAACTCTGCGGCGAAACGAGCCTGCCTACAACGGAAAAGCGCTGGAGGGGCGAATTGCGACGAAACCTGCTAACAACTACTTTATCAACGGACTCGTCACGGAAGGTTACTGCAATTCACGGGGTGGTGTGTGTTCGTCTGGTGAGTTTCAGAAGGACGAGATCGTAACTGATCAGGACGTTTCTTTCTATTGGAGGACGTTTTGCCTGGATCCACAGACGGGACAAGCGCGGTCGGGCTGTGTCTGCGACGAGAATTCGGTCGACGTCCCGTTTGGTTGGTATGGTGACTCGTGCACATGTCCCGTTCCTGGGAACGTCGCAAGTGAACTTGTCACGCAGATCCTCCCATTTACCAGTTACATTTCGTTTGTGTTTAGGACGATCATTGCTAGAGTCACCACGGAACCCGTCCGCTACGACAG
>JAKSBJ010000300.1 GCA_022361195.1 Flavobacteriales bacterium | reverse complement strand
GCTATTTCAGATGACTCAACTTATTACGAAAGTCCTGATCCTTTGAGAAACCCTTTAATCTTTTATTATGGGCATACAGCTGCTTTTTACATCAATAAGCTAAAATTGGCTGGATTAATTTCAGAAGGGATTAATGATCATTATGAAGTTCTTTTTGCAAAGGGGGTTGATCCTGATTTACCACAAAATTTGGAGGTGATTGATTTATGGCCAACTGTGGATGAAGTAAGAGCTTATCGTGAAAAGGTATACAATGTTGTGATGAATATTATTGAATCTACAGACGTTGAAAATGTATTGGATTCATCACAGCCACTATGGTCACTTCATATGGGGATTGAGCATGATCGTATTCATTTTGAAACTTCTTCGGTTTTAATTCGACAATTGCCAGCAAATTTGGTGAAACGTCCCGAAAGTTGGGAATATGCACCCTTTTATGGGGCAGACTCCAATAATGAGTGGATTACCGTAAGCAAAGACACTGCTGTGCTAGGTAAACAAGAACCTTCTGATTTGTATGGTTGGGACAATGAATACGGCCATAAAGAAGTTGAGGTAAAGGCTTTCATGGCGATGAAAAATATGGTTACAAACGGAGAATATCTTCGGTTTGTAGAGGAGGCTTATAACCAGCAGGAGTTTTGGACCAAAGAAGGATGGGAATGGAAAGAAAGAACGGCCACAAAGTATCCAAAATTTTGGGTCAGAAAAGGAGACGATTTTCTTTACCGTGCTATGTTTGATGAATTGGACATGCCTTTAGATTGGCCAGTTGAAGTTAACGCACATGAAGCCTGGGCTTATTGCAAATGGATGGGAGAGGAATACCGCTTGATGAGTGAGGCTGAATTTAATGTTGCCTCGCATTCTCAAGAAATTCCTGAGCCACTTTACAGTGAGGATTTTAATTTAAATATGCAATTTGGTTCACCAACTCCGGTGGGCTATTTTAATGGCCTCTCCAACAGCCAACAATTCAATGACCTTTTTGGAAATGTATGGGATTGGTTGAGCAATGATTTTTACCCTTTAGAGGACTTTAAGATTCATCCTTATTATGAGGACTTTTCAGCTCCTTATTTTGACGACCAGCACAGCATGTTGTTAGGTGGAGCATGGGCTACTACCGGAACAGGAGCTTCTAAATACTATCGTTTGTGGTTTCGCAGAAATTTCTATCAACACGCCGGATTTAGACTGGCAAAAGATTGCTAAATCATGCCTAAAGAGGATAAAGTAGTTGAGGGAACAGCCCAACATCAATTGATTGTTGGAGAGGCTCAAAAAAGAGGATTTGAAGTAGAGGAGAAGGCTTGTTCTGAGGGAAAACGACTTACCATTCTGAAAAAAGGCAATCATCAGGAGAAAATCTACAGCGGAATACCCGAAAGTTGGGTCAATGACAATACAGCTGAAATTTGTGATCAAAAGCAATTGACTAAGCAGTTGTTTCAGGAAATTGAGATTCCAACGCCAATTAGTTTTCGTTTTCAATTGGCTGAAGACTTGGATGAGGAAGTATTTAGAACAGGCAAAAATTATATCTGCAAGCCCGAAGTTGGAACTAATGGTAAAGGAGTAGAATTCGATATTAAAAATCTGGATCTTGTTAAAGGTTATCTTCAGAGAAATAGTGCTATAGCGGATACCTTTTTATTAGAAGAATTTGTTTCGGGAGAGGATTTACGTTTACAGATTATTGGCCGTAAAATTGTAGCTGCTTGTGTACGAAAACCGGCATCTGTGATTGGTGATGGACAGTATACTCTGTCAAAACTCATAGAAAAACGCCAAGCGGAAGTTCAAGCTCAAAATCCAGCTAACCGTTTAGAGATAGATGAGCAAAGCAAGGAGTTGATTCGTCTTTCAAACTACTCATTCGCTGATGTGATTCCTGAAAACACTGAGATTCGTCTCAAGAAAATTGCCAATATGGGACAGGGGGCCAAAGCCATTGATGTTACTGATGAAATAGATCCTGCTTTACAGCATTGGGTTAACCGAATTTCGACGGCCTTGCAAGCTCCTTATTTCGCTCTGGATATTATATCAAACGATCCGTCAAATGAGAAGGAATGTGTGGCTCTTGAGCTTAATCTTCGCGCCGAGTGGATGCATCACACTTTTTCAGAAAAACGAACGCATGATTTGGCTAAAACGGTAATTGACGAGCTGTTTGGCCCTGAAAAATAAGCTAGTTGAGTTGAAGTTGAATTTCGTAATGTGTTCCTTTCACCTCCGAATGCTTTAGTTTTTTTATGCTTCCGTTTAATTGTGCTACCAAATCACGAATGAGTTGTAAACCAAAACTGTCTTTTTCATCGGTGAATAATTCGTCCGAGTAGCCTGGGCCATCGTCACCAATCCGTATGCTAATCCAGCCGTTTTCTTTTTCTTCAACCTTAAGAAATAAATGATGACTTTTTTGCGGATTTGATTGATGTTTAATTGAATTACTGAGAATTTCATTAATCAATAATCCCAAAGAAGATATTTTGCCTGATGGACCTTTTATTTCCGGAATTTCACAATGCACTTTTAGTTGGTTGGGGTGCAAGCTGTGAATGTCAATGAACTGATGAATTAACTTATCTAAATATTCTTTATAGCTAATGTTTTGGTCATCATCTGAGCGGCACAATAGTTCATGGACACTGGCTATAGTATCAACCTTTAAGCGACAATTTGCCAGAAACTTTTGAGAGTCTTTAGAAGGGTTTGAGTAGGATTCAAGTTTTATAAGACTGCTAATTTGCTGCAGGTGATTTTTTACCCGATGATGAATTTCTTTCAGTAAAATTTCCTTCTCATGCATGGCTTTCTCCAGTTTCCTTTTAATGAGCTCTACTTCATTAGAAGGCGCTAAAGTTTGCACGGCATTTTGATCCGTGTTCTTAGTCAGTTTGTAAACCGGCAACTCTGTTTTAGAGCGCTGATTTTTCGATAATTTATCGAATCGTTGTATTATTTTGTTTGCGTTCATTTATTCTCAATTTAAACCAGGAAGGGTGTTAAATTAATGGGTCGAGAATATTGTTATTTAACCAGAACCTGCTTTTGAGTGAATGATTTACCGTTATTGTAAACGATTCTGATACTATAGGTTCCGGAGGCAATACCGCTCAGGTTTTTTGATATAAGATTCATTCCGGCGAGCAATTCAATTTGCTCACTTTGAACAATTTTTCCTTTTAAGTCAACAACTTGTAAAAGCGCAGTTTCTTCTTTTTTTACATCTATCACCAAATCAATTGGCCCCATTGATGGGTTGGGATAAATGCTGGTAATGGTGATACCACTTATCTCAATTTGTTTATTGTCGGTAAATTCAATTTCACCATTCATGTCTACCTGCTTAAGACGATAATAGGATTTACCCATGAGAGGATTCGGGTCCTGAAAATTATAGTTGATGGCTACAGAACTATTTCCGGCTGCTTTTATAGTTCCAATAGCTTCAAATTCAACGCCCTTTGCCGATCGTTGTACCTCAAAATAATCGCTTTCTATTTCACTTTTTGTGATCCAGCTAACATCAACCGAAGGTTTAAAATCTTCGTCGTAAACAGGAACAACTTCAAAATCACTTAATGTAATGGGCAGAGGTGAAATGTTGAGCGCCAATGTCCATGGAGAAAAGTTAGTTACCGAAGGAACGAAAACAGTGTTAGTTGCTGGGTTTTGAATTTGTCCTGCCGTTGCTCCTTCCCATAAATTGGTAGTTGTATTGTAACGTTGTGCCTCTAGTAAGCCTTCGTTTCCAATTACACTTAAAGTAACTTCGGCGTCTGAATAGCTGAAAGTAATATCCGCTATTCCTGAGCCTCCTGTTTCATCAATTTGCCAAAAACGATCGATGGTAAAATCACGGTTATCCGGAACTGCTCCTGTGCTACTGGTAAGGTTGGTTACTGCATCCGGTGCTGTAGGCCATGGTAAGTTGTTGGAGGGAGTAGCATAAGTAGAAAGTGTGGCGTAACCCAAATCTCCTGAGCTCAGATTTAGTGATAAAGGAATGTAAGTTCCATCAGCTAAGCCAAAAGGAAAAAGGTAATTTCCGGTTGTTGTTCCAATGTTTCGTGAGAGTTTACTTGAGTTATCAACTTGCTCACTAATAACATATCCTGAAGTTTGTACAATTGCTCCGGGACTTTGAAGATTGAGGCGAAGTATATTACCATTCATGTCTATTCCACCAGTAGTAAGGGTGAATACATTTGTGATATCTATATCCACCTCCATGATTAGGTTTCCTGAACTCTTGTTAATAGTGGTATTGTAGAAAATCTCTCCTCCTAATACATTCAGCGTTTGATTAGATGTTCCATCAAAAGTAACGTTCTGCAAGCCCTCGTCAAAGGTAGAAGCGGAGATCCAGTTTCCTGCAACACTAAGGTCACAACCATTTGTGTTTACATCAAAATTAGCTGTTGATGAAATGGTTACGTTACCGTTAATGTCTAAATCATCATATACCTCTTTGTTTCCCGACCCAGAAAGCGTGAGATGCCAATAAGCGTCTTGTGGAACGATAACTTCCTGCGCAGCGCCTGTGCTTTTATTATAGTTAAACTCATTATTAGCATAGTTTGTAAATAAATCTATTTCAGCTGCTAGTGTAGCATTATGAACTCCTTCATAGTTCCATATCGAACCATTTAAATTATGAATCTCTTCGGCTCCAGCCATGTCGTCAAACCTTCCTAACAAATTAACGGTTCCCGAATTGGAAAAAATAAAAGGCCCATCATTAAATTGCATATCTCCACCAACAGTCAATGTCGATCCACTTTGATTAACAAATGAATTCCCAGTTTGAGTGGAAGAAACTAACCTAAATCTTCCTGTAGGAATATCAACCGTCCCCTGATTAATAAAAATGTTATCATTGGCATTAAATGTAAGTCCGTTTGATCCGCTTCCGTTAATGGTAATGACTCCGCTTGAGGAGTTTGTTATGGTATTCGCAATAGTGTTAATGAGAAAATTATCATTTATAATGAGTGTTCCATTGTTGGTTAAATTATGCGTCCCACCAATTAGCAACAAATCATCCGATACATTGATAGAACCTGAATTGGTGAATTGATGCGTAGCTCCTTCTATTTGAACATCACCTCCAATGTTAACAGTTCCTGTATTGATGAAAAGAACATTAGAAGAAGCAGGACGAAGCATTAGACTAGCATTTGTTGTTGCCAAATTCAGCGTTCCTCCATGATTAAACCGAACAGTAAGGTCATCACCATTTATGCGAATGTCATCATTTAGAGTTACATCTCCATCTCCTGTAAATAAAAGGGAATCAATCGCATTTACCTGAATGAAGTTAAGGGTAGTACTCGCTCCCGAATTAATGGTTAGTCGACAATAACCAGCTTCAAACTCCAAATCCGCTCCCGCTGAACTTACTACTGTTGCTCCTGAGTTGACTTCAAAAGTTCCGTCAAAAATATTGGCTGTGTTGCCCGTAAAATCTAATGTTCCACCAGAATTAACAACAATACTCTTTGCGTTCATTATTGTGTTTAAGGTAATGGCATGCGGACCAATTATGACTGAATCAATACTACTTGGCGTACAGCCACAGCTAGGACCGCTATGCCCTGTCGTTGACCATACAAGAGGATCGTTTACATTGCCACTGGCCATGGTATAGAGAGTAGTCTGCCCAAAACAGCCATTGAAAGCGACGAAGCCCAATAATAATGCTAAAATTTTATCGAAAACCTTCATGAACATTGAGTAAAAGCTTTAACGATAATACGTTATATGAGATAATTAATGCAACTAACTTGGACTTTACTTACTATAAGGTTATTTTTAGGGAATATTTGGGAAAAAAAGGGTGGAAATGCGTGATATCTACAAAATATCATGTTTTTTTGACAGAATATCATCTAAATGGACCCGAATAGCATTTAAGCTACTTTCAAAGAAGACAAAAAGAATGCGGCAAACTATCTTTGACAAAGATCAACTCCGCATCGTATTATTAGAATCGTAAAAATTGACTGGAATGGTAAATTCAATCTATGATGAGGTTGGCGGATTTATGGCTGTAAGAAAATTGATTTCAGCATTTTATGACAATGTTTTGGATAACGAAGAACTAGCAGTCTTGTTCCAAAACGTCAATATGGAACGGTTGATTGATCACCAAACAAAGTTTTTTGCAATGTTATTGGGAGGACCTGTATCATATACAGATGAAGAATTGAAAAGAGTGCATGCCAGGTTAGGTATTAGCAATCATCAATTTGACCTTACCAAAGACTGTTTAATTGAGGCGATGGAAGATTTTGATTTTAGTGAGGATTATGCAGACACAATTGCAGAAGCTTTTGAGGAAAAAAGGAATTTGATTGTTCAATCAAATTAATGTTAGGTGTCAAAAAATAATGGTTTGGATCAAGAAACTCTTGTCCAGTTTTTTCAGTTAAGTCAAACAGGAATTGCGTTATTGGATATAACGACTTTAGTTCCTACGTACAAAAACGAATTCTTTGCTCAGTGGTTCCCAGAGACGGCAAGTATAGATAAGCTCATTCCTTCATTTTCGGTGGACAAGTTAAAGAAGAAACTGGGACGTGGGAAGGATTATAGTTGTGAGCACGAGATCAAACAAAACAACCGTTCAAAAATCATAAAACTTCAGTTTTCACAGCCTAATGACACTAATATTTATGTCATTGCAACCGATTATACCAAGGAAAAAGAACAGGAATTTTTGCTTGATTCGTATGTTAAAATGGCCGAATCGAACCGAATTAAACTTGAAAAATCTCTGGCAACCATTCGATCGCAAAAAGAGGAGCTATTGGTTATTAATGCTGCTTTAGAACGTGAGCGAAATAGTGTTGAATTAAGAGCCTTACAAGCGGTTATCAATCCTCATTTTGTGTCCAATAGCTTAGCTTCCATTCAGGGATTCATTCTTGAAAAGGAGGTGAAAACAGCCGTTAATTACATTGCTTATTTTGGAAAATTGATGCGTTTGAGCTTTGAACAGGCGTATTACGATTACGTTTCTATTCGTGAGATATTGGTTTTGTTGGAGACCTACGTGAGTATTGAAAAAATGCGGGTGGATAAATATTGGGAACTGGTTTTGAAAATTGACGAGCAAGTAAGTGTCGATAATCTAAAAATTCCACCACTGTTGATTCAACCTTTTTTAGAAAACGCCATTTGGCATGGAATTAATAAAAAAGAAGGAGATGGTAGAGTAATTGTGCAGTTTGATCTGATTGACGAAATCACCTTAAAATGTACGATAGAAGATAATGGCGTGGGACGAAAATTCAATGAACAGTTCCAGGAAAAAAACAAAAATTCTCTTCACAGTTTAAACGTTACTAGCAAACGATTGAATATCTTGTGGGAAGAACACGAAAGGAAACACGATATTGTTTATACCGATTTGTTTGAAGGGGATAAGCCGGCTGGAACACGCGTAGAATTGTTTATTCCCATTAATTTTTAAACGAAATGTGCAGATGATTACTGCGGTAATAATTGATGATGAAAAAAATGTTCGGGAAGCGCTTTATGGTATCATTAAAAAGTATTGTCAGCAAATAAAAGTATTAGGCTTAGCAAATTCAGCCGATCAGGGGATATCCCTTATACAAGATACCAAACCCGATTTAGTCTTTTTGGACGTTCAAATGCCCAATAAGTCAGGTTTTGACATGCTCCGTGAAATGGAGTCGATAGATTTTCATGTGATTTTTGTTACCAGCTTCGATAAGTATGCACTTAAGGCAATTAAATATAGCGCACTCGATTATCTTATTAAGCCCGTAAATATTGCTGAACTTCAAATGGCAGTTTCAAAAATTGAAGGGAAAAAAGAAAATATGTCTGTTTTGCTTGAGAACTTAAATAATCCGCAAAACACAAAGAAAATTGTCATTAAACATTCCAAAGGCATTCGATACGCTTACGATCGGGAAATTATCCGTTGCCAATCAGATGGAAATTACTCTAAAGTTTATTTTACCGACGGAACCAATTTGTTCGTTTCTAAAACACTCAAAAACTTTGAAGAGCTGTTACCCAGTGAAATTTTTATGCGAATTCATCAATCCCATATCGTAAATATTGAATTTGTGAAGGCCTATAATAATGGCCGTATTGCAAGTCTCGAAATGAATAATGGCGATGTTGTTAATGTGGCGCGTACCAAGAAAAAAGAGGTAGTTCAGCGACTGTCTGATAATTAGCGACACTTTTTCTTCCATTTAAATACTTGTACTTTCCAAAAAGAATAGGGACATTGACAAGCCCAAACGATATTTGAGTAGTATTAACCTTAGCAACAACCCTAGTCAAAGATGGATAATCTTTTTTATGCTATTTCTCAAAAAAGCCGAATAGGAGAGGAATTTAAGTCAAAATTGGAACAATTGGTGACCGAGGAATCTTTTGTAGATGGCGATCAAATTTTAAAACCAGATCAGTACTGTCGTAAACTGTATTTTTTGCGAAGTGGTATGCTGCGTTCGCATTATTATCATGATGATAGGGATGTAACTACCTGGTTTTATGCTGAAGGAAGTTTTTTTACTTCCTGGAGTAGCTTTTATAATCAAACACCTAGTCCCGAATATCTGGAAGCTACAGAAGATTGTAAAGTATATTCCATCAGCTTTTCTGATTTTCAATACTTGATTAAGGAGTTCAGAGAATTTGAAACTTTTGCCCGACTCATGGCCGAAGAGCAGGTTTCTTTTGTGGATGAGTTCTTTAGAGGTTATATGTTTATCACTGCAAAAGAGAAATATCACCTTTTATTGTCTGTTTTTCCAGATATTGAACAAAGAGCCAAATTGGGGCATATTGCCTCTTTTATTGGAATTTCACAAGAGACACTGAGTAGAATTAGGTCTTGATTCTTTTTTGATTTAGGTCAAAAAATGCTTCTTTAGGAGGACGTACATTTGTCCATTTATACTATTGCGAATGAAGAGAAAATGGCGGTCGATTTTAGCTTTGGCTTTAATTATTTTAGCAATCCTGTTTCAGTTTTACTGGATTTGGGCTCTGCTATTCGTCCTCTGGGTTATTCCTGATTTAAAGAGCAAAACAACCTACTTAATGGAGCCGGTTTCCCGAAAAGAAAATCCGGTACTTTATTGGAGTATTATTAGCTGTTGGATTGTTTGTGCTTTATTGTTTTTTAGCTATTCAGTAGCACCTAATCTCTTTTCCTGGGGGCAAGAAGAGTATGTTTATACTACTGAAAAAGGTGAAACCTATAAGTTTGACCTTAGCCAACATAAACCAGAGACTTTGGCGTATAAAACGCACCTTTCAGAAACATTTTATGTCGTTGGGCTTTCGGCCAAGGTGAGTTTGGAGGAAGAAGAATATGAATCCGCTGTCGAAAATTTATGGGAACGATTTTATGAGGAGGATCTTTCGACTAAAATTCAGGATATTGTTGATGACCATTTGTATTTTGTTCATCTGAGAGAACAGCAAAAAATAATGCTGGGTTATCGAACAGCTTCCTTGCAGTTTGCCAAGGGTAATTTGGACGGAACGCTAATTCAAGCGGCCGAATATGCCGTTTTTGAATCCAACAATTCATCGACCGATAGTGTGGCGTTTTTGTGGGGGCAAATCTTGTTATCAGATTTAAAGTCAGAAGGAAGTCAAAACATTGAAATTTATTCTTTTAATGAAGACCAAAACTCATCTAAAATGGCCATTTGGGTTTCATTGGAGTTGTTGAGTGGTGATACGCTTATGAATACACCTGAAGTGGAGCGAGAGGTAATATTTGAAGGAGAAGAAGCCATTGAATCAGCTGAAAATCCCATAGGAATCAGTGAAGTCGTAATTTATGAAGAACCAAAAGAGACTTTTATTCAAGAGGATCAAACCATGGTTGAAACGAAGAAAGCCGGTTCTTTTTATGTAATTGGTTTTCAAAAACGGATGAACTATGAGGATGATGACGCCTTTCAAAAATCAGTTGAAGCCTTATGGGATCAGTTCTTTCAAAAAGATTATTCACGCTTTATAAAGGATATTGAAGATCTCAATGATATTTATACGGTTTATTCTGATTACACCAAAAATGAGGTGACTGTCACTGTTGGTTATCGTTCGGCTTCAGCGAACTATAAAACCGGAAAGGGCATTACCCATATTTCAATCGGTGCGAACGAATATATGGTTGATGCAATGCCCATTTCCGGTAGCTCCTCCACAACTGAAGAAAAGGAGGAGTTTCAGGAACTGATTAACTACCGAGAGAAAACCAGCGTTGACTTTGAAGTTTATCGATTTAATGACCGTTATGAGATTGTTAGCAGAGTATCCTGGACGAGTATCAAATAAATCGATTAATCAATCAAAATCGTCTCATTAAATTCAATCCCAGGAATACATCTCCCTCTAACCAACTACCTTGCCCATTGGTAATAAATCCAGGTTCATTTGCCGATTGAGCGTTGGAAACAATGATTTGAAAAACATGTGCTCCGGTTTTAATATCTAAGCCCACACTTAGCGGATCGTTATAAACAGAGGCTTCTGCTCTGCTAAAGTTATACACATAATCGGTGGTAAGGGAGAGAGCATCTGTTAACTTAATACTCCCTCCAATTCCAACAGCAAACTGATTGTGTTTTTGAAATGGTTCCCAAACCAAATTCTGCCGTACATAAGAGGGTGCCAATTCCAACGAAAAACGGTCATTAAAGGTTTTGGAAACCAATAACTGTGTGGTATAGCTCAACCGATCATAAAAAAGCATCTTTGGATACTCTTCTTTGCTCAATTGGGAATTGAGATTGATAGTTGTATATAAACTCATATTCAATGGCCATTTTTCTCCTTGACTCATAAGCCTGAATTTTGCAGATCCGGCAAAGGTTTTTCGCAAGGATTCCCGGCTCAATCCAATTTGAATTCCATCCATCAAACCATAAATAGCCTGAATTTTAGTATTGGAATTATCCATTCCAAAAAAGGTTGAAAAACCATCGGAAACTGATCCGAACCTGTGGGTAACGTAGAGGTAAAATTTACCACCTTCAGCTACTTGGGTAGATTGGAGGTTGGCAATCTTAAAGGTTGAAAAACCATCCTGCGACCATGAAAAATGCTGTACTCCTACAAAAAGGAGAAGGCTAAAAACTATTTTCTTCAACATCATTTTACCTTTTATTGTTTGTAACCACCATCGGCCCAACTTTGTATAATTTGTCTGTTTGTGCTATTCATTAAACCAGAAGGGGGCATTGGAGCGGCTTCGTTGTTAATGCGTTGCAAAAGTTGTCCATCTTGCGTATAAGATTTAACGTTAGCATAATTGGTTAAATCAGCTCCGGCACTGGGAGCAGCTCCACCATGACACGTCACGCAATTGTTAAACATAATTTGCTCTACATCTTTGGCGTAAGTGACGGTATCAGAGTTGGTGTCCGGCGTTTCTTCGTCCGGATCAATTATCGCTTTGGTGCAAGATCCAAGCATTCCAATAGCTAAAATGAATAGGGTTGTTTTAATTTTTTTCATATCAGGATTAATTTATGACCGTAATGTTGTCAAGTGTAATGGTTGGATTCGTCTCCGGGGAGATTGTGATGGATTGTGAAACATGTGTTATGTCTCCTAAAGACACATAACCATCTCCATTGGCATCGGCTACAACGGTCACATAATAATCCCCCGGATGTAAGTAAGTAAAAGTGAACGAATCCTGTGTTTCAATCAATTCCGGGAATTGAACCAGACTATTAAATGGATCTTCCTGCAAGTATCCCGAAGCATCTGTCAGTGATTCGAGGGACAGGAAGAGGAATAGTTTTTTGTTCTCAATGAGCGAATTTCGGACCACATCAACCTGTAAACTGGCAATGTAGGGATGATCGCTAATGGTATAAGGATCACCAGATAGAGCTGCTAAAGTGACTACATCCTCAGTTCCTTGCCATAAAAATGAGCACGATTTTGCTTCTGTGTCGCCTGAATTAATGTAGTAGTATTCTTCTGGAAATCCGCCTGAAAAATCCCAGGCTGGAGTATTTTGTGGAAAGTTGACAGCAGCAGCAGCGGCATCCGCCAAATAACTATTATACCGCTTAGCCTTAAAGGTCATGTGACGAGTTGGAGGAAATAGTGTCCCTAACTGACTGGTGTATGAATTGAAATAAAGACTGTCTCCTTTAAATCGCAATTCCATCCACATAGTATTGGTACTTCCAACAGCATCTACTAAGCGATAAAAGTCACCGTCTGAGTCGTTACGAACACTGTCCAAAACAAAATAGCTGGTACGATAAATACCGTTCAAAACACCTCCGTTTCGGGCAATAATGGTTCGGGTGTCTTTAAAGTCAGTGACGAAAAAAGAGGTGAATAAATTCCCCATGGTTCCGCCTTCATGAATACCGTGAATATGTGATTCGGAAATAGGACGGTAATCAAAAGTAAACCATTCGTAATCAAAATTAATGACGAGGTTGGTACCAATCCAATGTCCTTTTATATTCTCCAAAAGTTCAAACCCTTTTTCGTTGATGTCGGTTGGAACGATTTCAATGGGAGCAGCAGCCGTATCAGTAGGAATGGGTTTATCCTCTGTATTGGCAATGTTTCTGATTTCTTTTTCGCAGCTCGTGAACCCTAATAGTAAGGCTGCGAAACCAAAGAATAAAATAAATTGTTTCATGTCGGTTATTTGTTTCGTTTATACCAGTATTCAGTTAAAGGTTTGTCCATGATCATCTTTTGAACTTTTAATGATTGCTCTGTACTGAATTCTAAAACCCACTGAGGTTCCTGTTCAACATTACTGCTTGTAGCACCTGATACGCCATCTACAAAGCGTTCCTCTTTTTGAATGAGGTTTTTAAAAACATAGTGCTTTTCAGCTCCATCCTTATAGTTGTAAGAAGTAGTTCCGTCATTGTAGTAGAGTACTTGACCTGCCAAATTTTCTCCTTCTTCACTAATCTCATAAATGGCATGGTAAAACTTATTGTTTACCTCCCATTGGCCAATGAGTTGATTCCTCTTAGAAGAGCAACTCCATAAGGCTACAATCGTTAGTATGAGCAGAGCATGCTTTAACATGAGGACAAAGTTAGAGTGGACAATTGCGTTTGTTTTTGACATAGATCAAAAAAGGAAATTGGTAATCTCTTGAACTTTGTAGAAAAGGAAAAAGGGATTTAATTACCTTACTTTCAATTCACTTATCAATAACATTGAATTTTTATGGAGACAACGTACAGTTTAAAAGCGGAGGCTTATACCAGCAAAGAGTGGTTTGATAGAGAAATGGAACTGATTTTTGAAAACAGCTGGCAATATGCTGGTTTAGTAGAAGACATTCAAAATCCAGGCGATTATGTTACGGTACAATGTGGACGGTTTAACATTATGGTACTTATGGGTAAAGAGGGAGAGTTAAGAGCTTTTCACAATTTATGTCGGCATCGAGGAACGCAATTATTACGCGCGGTGGGTAAGCGACAAAAGGTAATCACCTGTCCTTATCATGACTGGATGTACGATTTAAGTGGTGAATTGATTAGTGTGCCGGAAAAAGAGAAGGAATTCCCTAATATGGACATGGGTAAAATGTGTTTGCATAAGGCATCTGTGGGAGTTTGGAGGGGAATGATATGGGTGCACCCAGTTGCAGGTAAAAATGATTTAAAAGCTTATTTAGATCCGGTTTTACCATATTTGGGACCACATAATCCCGAACGGTTAATTGAATATCCTGATACGTCATCAGAAGATATTATACAGGCAAATTGGAAGATAGTAGTAGAGAATTACATGGATGTGTATCATCTTTCTCATCTGCATTCAACCACCTTAAATATGTACGACCATGCCAATAGTGAATTCTCTTTTGTGGGAGAGCACTATGTTTTTTATGAGCCACTGGCTAAAAAATATGAAAAGCATTTGGCCGATTTAATTCCGGTTAAGCGCATTGCAGAAATGACAGATGAATATTTGGGGGCCTATGTGCCTTATCTTTTTCCATCGGTTGGTTTGTCGGAGACCGAATCGAGTTGGAGCGTTTTTCAGGTAATTCCACTGGCACTAGATAAAACAAAAGTAGTGGTGCGAACTAAATTAGAGCCCATGAGCAGTTTGGAGTACACTCAGCAAGAAAAGCGATCCAATAGTAATTGGGCAAAAATTATGGGAAGTCCACAAAAGTATGATGACACCATTCCAAACGACCCCATGACCAGTGGTGACTTTATGAAGGAGGATATATTTGCCTGCGAACAACAACAAAAAGGAATGCAAAATCCACTTTTTAAGTTTGAACATACGGCCTTACGGGCTGAAAGTAGCATTAGAGGTTTTCAAGATGTGGTGGCGAATAGGATGAAGGTTTAGTGATATAGGTTCAAAGCCATATTAACTTCCATTGCTTCTCCGTCAAACGTTTGTATTCGAATAAGACTGTCTTTTTCTTTTTCTATGAACCCATTAAAACTCTGGAGTTCATGGGCTATTTGATTTTGAATAGAATCCGTCATCCAAAACGTATCTACCCCCATAAATCCGTAAATACTGCCGTGAAAAGGTAATTGCCAATCACGAATTTCAAAGGTGGCCAAATCTTCCCAACCCTCTTCGGTATAGGTGGCAATGTGACAACTGTTTACACTCGACCAATCAGCATAGGATAAAACGTAAGAGATTTCGTCGGTTCCATTTCCATCCAAATCACCTTCATTTTGCAAGTAGGATAAACCAAAAAGCTGCGGTTCATGAGAAAGGACAAATTTACCAATACTGCTGTCCGAACAAACCAGGCGTGATTCGGGCATTTTGTCCATGGTTCGTCCCACTATTTCACCATAATCCAATCCTTCGTAAAATTTATTGGCTTCAGCATGACTCTTTCGGCTGAGGTAACGTTCGCTTAGTTTTTCTTGCTGACCATCACCATTAAAATCACCCCATACTGCTAAACGATAGCCGAATATCTCCTTTATCTGAGATTCGGTAATCAACCATTGGTGAGCCGACTTGGTTCCAGAACCTAAATCGTAAGAAGAAGAGCTGTAAAAAGAACGAAACAACTGATTGGATTCCATTCCCTTTCGGAACCTAATAGGCTCCTGAGATTGGGTACACGCCAGCCCCAAAGACAAAATCAGCAGATAAAAAATGTACTGCATTACTGGTGTATGAAAGACCGTTCCACTTTTGCCGATTTTACCGGAGTTTCTGTTCGTTGCTGAGGCTTGTCTAAAATGAAAGAAAGTACCAACAACCATAAAAAGGCCAGAATAAATAGATTGCTTAGTTTTTTCATAAAAGATCAGTTATCGTTAAGGTGATGAAACAAGTCTATGGCTTTTTAGCCGAAGAAATGGAGTGAAAAGAGGGCTAAACAAATTCACTTTATTATCTGGTCTCGACTTTTGATTATTTGAAGCAGAAAAACATAAAGGCTTGACTCAGAACAGTTTTATCCGTAAATTCCTTTCATGCAATCCTCTATCCAAATCCGTTTTCTATTCATCGCCTTTTTTGCTCTAAGTCTGGCTTCTTGTAAAAAGAAAGGTTGTACCAACTATTATGCTTCTAACTATTCTGCCGAGGCTAAAAAAGATGATGGCAGTTGTAATATTGGTACCGTTCCTCAAGTTAGAGGTGAAAAAACAAATGGAATTTTAGATACCATTGTCATCGTAAACGGAACGGAAAGTAATTTTGACCTTTCCTACTGGTATTTGGGTTACGAACATGATGGGATTACGGATCTCTATACCTATCAATTCACCAACAACTTCTTTTTGGGAAGTGAACAGGCTTTTAAAGTTCCGTATTCGTATTTTGAAATTGAGCCTGACCCTACTACCATGATCTACTTGTTAGACCCTACGGGCCTTATCCGTGATAAATGGCCAAACTAATTATTTAGTTTTATAATAGATTCCATCTGTAAAATCCACTTTGCAAAGCATAATTTCTTCTCGCAGTTTATCAATTAACTGCGGCAGGTCTAATTGGTTCAAGTTTTCGGCTGTTATAATCTCTGTCAATTCTTCATCTTTTAGTAAAAAGACTGCGGGCAGGGGATGATTCGTCCATTCGGGAAATTGTTTTTTGAACTCATCTCTATGATAAAAATCCTTTTCCAGTGCTAGTGAGTCCAAATAGCTCTTCCAGGCATTTCGCATACCAGTCATGTTATGCGTCACCTTACAAAGTGAGCATTGGTAAGTATCAGGTTTTACCAATTTGTGAAAAAAGTCAAACATGCCGTTCATTAATCCAGTGTCGGCATTATAGACAAAAACAACTTTATGCATAAGCTAAATCTGTGTCCTAATTGGACGCAAAAGCTGCTTTAAGGCTTACAAGTATTGTTTTTAAGGACATAGCCCACATACCTGATCAATCTTTTTAGTAACAGTACAATTTATAATAGCAGAATCCTTAACCGTTAAGGCCTGCCAGGGATTTATGGTCCAGGATGTGTAGACATATTCTAGGTCATCCCCGCTACGTTTACTTTCAGGTAAAAATTGCCCCTTTTTTAAGGAATTCCGTTCCTTTTTTTCAATAAAGCCATAGCGTCCATTGGGAATTCGTTCTCGCCAAATACCGTTTTCATCGGTAGTAACTTCACCAACCACTTTTGGTTTATCATTGTCCACTAGTTGTACTAAAAGTAATTTGTAATTGGCCAGTGGGGTGGGTTTGTAATAATTTGCCGGAACTTCTGCTCCACCTTCATAGGTTTTCAGCTGCATGAATTGTACTTCTACCTTGTATTTACGTTTGTCGCCACAACGCTCACTAGCATTTCTCATTCCACTTAAAGGAAAAAGTAGTGCAATAAAAAGTATAGTTCTGAATTTCATAAACTTACCTACAGTCTATGTGCCAGAAGGTTCACTTTTTCAGATGATTTTGTTCTAAAAAGAGATAGCAGTAATAGGGGCTTTCCCATTAAAAATGGGTCGGCCTATGCAAAGTCGCTATGGCCCAAAGAGGCCATGAGCTCCACAGTTTGCTTCGTCCTAAGCCGTTTAGTCTATCACCTCCATTACAATTCTAAACCCTCGCTTGCTTGATGAGCTGTTCTTGCCTTTGTAATACTGTCGAACATGGTTTTGCATATAATAGGCTGGGTCCATCCAACTCCCACCACAACTTACTCCTTCTTCCATCACCATTTCAGCTACATTACCAGCCATATTGTATAATCCATAAGCATTTGGTGCGTATGAAATGGCTGGAGCTGTTACATCGCCATTGTCATTTAATTGTCCGGGAACTCCCATGTAGTATGAACTGGGTGAAACCCGGTAAATAGAGATAGGTTCAAATTCACCCTTTTCGTTTTTGGTATATAGCGTATCGCGGCAAATGCCCGACTCACCAAAGTATTGGCAATTGGCTAAAAAGTCTCCTTTGGCATTTCGTACATAAGGTCCTCCCCAGGGGTAAAGTGAAAGTTCTAATCCTCCACGAGCGGCATATTCCCACTCCTTTTCGGTAGGGAGTCTAAATCTCACTTTATTATAAATTTTATCTGGTCGTTCATTGTAACGATCGCTCAACCAATCACAAAAGGCGATAGCCTGATTGTAAGAAACTCCCACTATTGGATAATTTCGATAGGCTGGATGTCTGAGATAGTATTCAACATAAGGTTCATTATACGCCAACTTTGAGCGCCATACCATTGTATCAGGTAACATATTGGCCAGGCGTTCGTCTTTTTGGGTTTTTAACCAATACAAAAACTCCAAATAATCAATATTGGTTATTTCACGATTAATCATGTAAAATTCATCGACAGAAACTACTTCTTCTCTGCTTTCTGTTGATCCTTTTGTGGGTGGCAAACCTTTACGAAAACTCCCTTTAGGAATGTAAACAAAGTCGGTCTGTTTAATGAATTTTTTGCGTTGTTTTTCAACCATTTTGGCTGAATCCAATTGCATTTTTGAGGTTTTAGCCTGCACGGTTAAAGTGCAAGCAGCAAGAATAAAAAGTAAAAATAGCTTCCTGAACATGATTTTTTGGTTTTGCTCTATTAAGCGCAAAAAATAAAATTGGTTACAGGAAGCTATCACTAACTATTGTAATATGATTTTATTGGTACGTTCTTCACCTTCCTGGTTAGTGGTTTTGATAAGGTAAAGTCCTTTGTCTAGTTGTGGTAAATTCAATGTTGCCGTTTCATTAAAGTTCGCCTCTGTAAAAACTACTCGTCCATTTAAATCGTAAATGTTTACGGAATAAACTTGATTGGGCCATGAAAGTTTAATTTCATCAGCTGCTGTTGCTGGATTGGGATAAATAGATAAAGGAGAAACGTGATCATTTTCATCCAAAGTGGCTACTACATCTTCATCATTGTTAAAGATTAATTTGAGCTTATCAACAATTAGGTCCTCAGAAGGTGCTGGATCTTCTAGGCTGGATGGTTTCCATAAAATGCTGATTGTCCATGTGCCAATTGCATCTAAACCGTCAAAATTGCTTAGGAGGGTGCTGCTCGGTTCTTCTCCAAAACCAATGTCAGATGGTTGATAGGTTCCCTCTGTACTGCAAGCATCTTGTGCCATTTCGTCTGCCTCATCAGAGAATCGCCACTCCAAAGTAGAGAAAAGAGAATCATCGCATCCGTGATAGAATAAAGGAACTTCTAAAGGTTCACCATCTACACCACGTGATAAAATAACCGATAATAAGGTCAAATAATCCGATTCTTCTCCTTCAATGTGAGCTTCTATTTCAACGTCTAAATCTTCAATAATAAGATTGTCAAAAACCTCCACAAAAAAGCTTTTTCCACCTGCATCTGGACCTGTTGCAGGAATTTCCCCTCCCAATCCAATATAAGATTGTCCAAAAGAGAAATGAAAGGCACTTAAAGTGAGGGCAACCAAGGCCCATTTTGTTTTAAAGTCAAAAATTTTTTTCATCATTTTAATATTTAAGTTTCGTGCCTTTTTGATGAAGTGTTTAAAGATGTAGTTGCAATCGTGGCCTCCAAAATCAGCCTGAAATGGGTTAAAAGCCCTCAAAATTATCAGATGGGCAAAATAGCATGACGATCGGGCAGTAAATCACTGTCCATCTTACGAATTCTTAGTATGTTTATAGCATCCCATAACTTAAATTCCACCCATGGCACTGAACGAAGTAGGAATACAGGAGCAGCTCGACTTCACTAAGGAATGGACTGTTGAGCGGCTGGAGCGTATGACACTTGATGAGTATACCAATCTCAATCGCGATGATTCTTTTACTTATTGGTTAGAAGCAAAAACCGAAAATTCCGGAAGTATTTGGGGCGGGAGTGCCTTTAAGTTTCGCATTTATCGCCGTCGT
>JAKSBJ010000245.1 GCA_022361195.1 Flavobacteriales bacterium | reverse complement strand
CGGAATTCATGAACAAAACATAAATTGATCCTCCAACACCTTGTCCGTCTGCTCCAACAACCAAATCTTCTACACCATCACCATCCAGGTCGCCAATTCCGGCAACGGAATTTCCAAATTTGTCGCTGTTGGCCATGGTTTCCAGAAAATTCCCCTGGGTGTCCGAGATTTTTTGTTCCGATAAAACGGTGGCCGTTTGGGCAAAAGAGTAGCTGACAAGGCCCATGCAAATGAGTGTAGCGAGTGTTTTCATAGGTTAGTTCTTAATAGATGTCTGTTATTTTATGACTCAATATTAACCAATGTTTGGCTAAATTGGATAGGAATATGACGTAGATTTTGTTGTAGGTTGTTTTACCTAACTGTTTTTCGCTGAAATAGTTTGACGTCAAATTGGTCTTTTCCTTCAAAGTCCTTAAAGTCTTCTTTGGTCAATTGGTCGACCTTCATTTTCTCGGGCAACTCAAGCCCATCCTGATCGGCATATTTATAAAAAGGAGCAAGGATATACCAGTGTTCGAGAATAAACTCAAAATAGACCTCTCCATCTTTTTGCTTTTTTTTGCCAACTTTCCCCAATAGTTTTATCTCTTCACCACTGCCATTTAAATACAGCACATTCCATTTTAACCGCTGTAAAGAATTGAGGGCTAGTTTCTCTGAGGAAGGAGAAAATCGAATGGGAATAGTATCATTTTCTCGAATTAAAACTTCATTTTGACCTGATGATTCGTGGAAAATGTATCCGTATTCAATTTGATTCGTTTCGGCTGCAGTGAAATGGGTGGATAGAAAAAGTAAGTATGTGATGATGATGTGTCCCATGTCTCTTTTAGTGAAGGATGTAAGTCACTAAATTAAGGAATTTTGGAGAGAGTGTTTTTAGTGGCTGTGGTTTCTTATGCTAATACAGGTACATGAACAAATGAGCATCATTGTACTTAAAAGTAAAGGAATGAGCTGAAGATGAAAACAGAGGGTAAATAGTCTTATATCAGTTGATTACAATATTAAAACCGTACCTACGTTTTTGTTTTATGAAAAATAGCCTGTTTATTCTCCTATTCTTGGGACCATTCCTCACCTTTTCACAAGAAAACAGATCGGGAAAAAAGATCATTGGTTTTGGGTTTGAGACATCGTATCAATGGAATTCACCTTTGAAATATTCTGAGGAAAATTTTTCTAAATATGCTGATCATGACCTGCTCTTCAGTGCTTTTGATTCACTATCATTCCATGAATTTTCAAATTTCTATTCAAATTGGGGATGGTCAGGGCATGTTGATTTAAACCTCAAAAAAGATCCAATTAGAATAGGAAAATCTCAAGGTCGATTGAGGGTGGGACTTAATAGCTATTCTCAAGAGCTTTTTAGGTATGAGGTTGAAACTTCTGTGAATACAATAACAGATACTCTGGTCTCAACTTCTGGATCAGGATGGGGAGATACTCTTTATAGGGACAGTGTCGCTTCAAAATATCATACTTACAGTGCCAAACTTAGGAATATAGGGTTATATAGTGAATACCTTTTGTATTGGTCAACTGGGACCATTGATTTTTATTTTGGTCTAGGGTTTTCTATGGACTTTTCTCTTGAAAATAAGATTAACTATTATCAAAGTAATTACTATCAAGTCAACTTACTACGGTCTCCTGAAGTTCCATTTCCAGAATATTCTGCCGTTTACCCTCAAAACCAACCTCCAATTAATGATTCATGGTCAAAGCAATTGGATTATGAGGGTCATATTTCTTATGCAAGTAAAACCTTCTCTTCATTGTACCAACTTTATGTTCCTATTGGAGGAGAAATAAGACTTGGAGATAAAGGCTTTTTATCACATCTGGGGGTGCATGGTTCATTTCACTCAGGGATAGAGGTTGGGGTGTTTGGAAAAGGATTGATCACAAGACGATTTAGTGGTAAATTGACAGGGGGCATCAAGGTATATTTGTGATGATGGGGTTTTTAGGCCGTCCACTTATTGCCATTCTATTTTTTTATCCATTCCACTGCGTAGGTCAATGCATCGTCCTCTACATGAATATCAGGAAAAACAGGCTCTAAAACAGTGGCATTGCCATTGGCTCCTATGTCATAAGTTGAACTGATGAAAACTCTACTGCCCGAGTTTGGAAGGGTAAAGTTTAATTGTTCTCCAAAATCATTGGTGTATTCTCCACTTGGGGCTCCAATGATCGTTGTGATCTTATAGGTTTTAACGGCATCGGCTAAAAAGTTGGCGCTTGAAAAAGTGCCGGGCCCAATGAGTAAACAGGATTTACCTTCAAAGAAGTTCTTAGGTTTTTGGGGATAAGTAAGATCGGCGGTGTCCAGTGATTCGATCACTTCCTGGTTGGGAGTGTTCATGTATTGATCCATGAATTCTTTACCAAAGATTTTAGTGTATGCTTTATGTGAAGAATAAGTCTTCTTTGCCTCTTCACTTACTTTCCAATACCTTCCGCTGGATTGTTGATAAGGCTTAGTGGTAAGGTAAGAAAGGAGATCATCATTTAGGCGGGAATCTCCCCCTCCGTTTTGACGGATATCAATGATGAGTTTGTCGATGTTTTGTTCAGCAATTGTTTTGAAGGATTCCTTGAGGAACTTCTTAAACTTTTTGTAGTTCGTGCAGCTGTTGTATGAAATCAAAGCAATTTCATCATTCAAAATCTCAAAGGTGTAATTTTGATCTATTTGTCTTGAATTGATAAAATCAGCAAGTTCGCCAATGTCCATTCCTTGGGTTGAGATTGGGTTTTCAGAACCCTTCAGTTGAATGGAATAAGGAGCTTTCAATTTGTCATTGAAAAATAAAAATAAAGGAAGACTGGCCTCTGTGTAGGCAATCTTAAAGGCTTCTATTCCGCCGGTATAGGACATGCACTCCAGAAACAATTCTTTCATATCAATTCCATTAATGGATTGAACCACGGCCCCTGAATCTATGCTGGGGATTTTTGATTCTGTCACCACAAAAGTTTGATTGTCGTTGATCAGTTTACCTGTAAAAGGAACGTAGAAATACTCCTTAATTTCTGGCACCATATGAGGATTTTTCCAATACATGTATGAATGTCCACCACTCATTACAGCGCATAACTTCATGCCCACCGCCATAAATTGTTTGTACGAAATAGAGTCTGTTGACCAATTGTCCAGCAGCTCTTTTTTCAGCGAATAAAATTCGTCTTTACTGGTTTTGAAATAAGGATTGTAATGCACCTTTTCAAAGGTGCTTACCATTTGATTGATGTCTTCGGTTGCTGCTGTGCTTGAGATAAAAGCTGTGGATTGTGCAATTAAATTATAGCTGAATAAATAGCAGATTGTTGTCAGTAAAATTGTGCGCATAGGTAATGTAACTCTTAGCGTATGACAGTTTAGAGCAGAAAAAGTTACTCAACGCAGTTAATTAGTGTCGATTTTCAATTCTAGCGTTTCACATGTCGTACAATCCTTTTGTAAAGCCTTTCGAATCTTAACCAGGTATTTTCGCCGCTTCTATTGACAAAAAGAACAACAGATGTTTGAATATCCTCATGATAACGGGCAATGCTTTGGTAGCCGGGTAATAGCCCTGTATGCTCAAGCTCGTAAAGAGAGTTGTAAACTGATTGTTCATTGTCGTTGAGTAGGGTTCCTTCGTTTAAAGCCGATAAGAAAATGGCGACGTCTTCTGCTGTTCCAACCATAGAACCTCCGGGAGCAACAAAGTCATTGTTTTTTATGTCGGGTTCGTAGCCCTCAAAATAGCCCGACATCATCTTGTCTGTATCAGCCTGACTCATTGATCCGTAAGTGTTTTGTAGGTTTAAAGGGATCAAAATTTTGCTTTTGATGTAGGTCTGATGGTGATATCCAAGCTCATGATTTAATATTTCTCCAATGAGTAAATAGTTGGTGTTGGAGTACTTCCTTCTTTTGTCGGGTTTGAAATCGGCCGGTTTGTCCAATGAAAACTCAAGGGTTTCTTCAACTGTTGCGAAAGGCTCATCCCAAGGGTAATTAGAATCGGCGGTGAAGTTTGGAATACCGCTTCGATGTTGAATGAGCATTCTCAAACTAATGTCCGTTGAGTTCTCAATACGATCAGCCAAATGAGGTAAATATTCGGCAACAGATTTGTTTTTGTCCAAGGTGCCGTCATTGATCAACTTGGCACAAGCCACGGCAATGTACAATTTACTGATACTGGCAATTTTGAAAAGGTCGTCAGCACTTGCCGGAATTTGCAAATCCCGCTCTTTGTATCCCGCAGTGTACAGCTTGGTTTCGTGAGCATTATGAACACAAAGAATGGCTCCGTCATAGTTCTTTTCAACCGCTTCGTCCAATTCCATTTGAATTAGTTCTTCTGAGCTGTATTTATTCTTTTTACAGCTGGAGAGTGAAATGGAAAATCCTAAGAGTAGGACAAGGACCGTTTTAGTGTTGATTGTTTTCATCCGTTTATCTCGTTCGCAATTGAGTTTCGCTTTAAGCAATAGTTATGCCAGTTTGATCTGGGCCTATTGGTTTTTATTCTTGGGAGAATTATTCTGGTTTTGATTGATGGAGGTGATGGCTTTAGTGCCTATGATTTTGGCTAAGACTATTGGTCTTTTGTTCATACCCTGGAATTGTTGTTTGACAGCAAACTTAAGGGTACTTAATGGCTAAAAAGTTCGGGATTACAATTCGGAACTTTTTTTGTGGGGTGGAGAGGATAGAGGTGTGGTTGGAGACTCTTTTTTGAAGTGAAGTTTCTACCAACTAAATTCTGATTCTTCAACAGCTTTTGTCAATAATTCATGATCGTGTTTATTGTTATAGGTGATTCGAATATCGAGTTCTCTTTTGAATACAACGCCAGCATAGTAAACCGTACCCCCTAAAAAGTTGCCGAAAGAATCTTCAAAAACATGATCAATTACAAAAAAGGGAACATCATTAATTTCAAGTTCCTTTATAGATGATTCAAAAATTGCCCCTCTTCGACTGTTGACATTGTCAATGTTAATCTTCACTTTTTTTGAGTAAACATCAAGGCCTCGCTGTTCGATATATGCAGGATCTTTGGTGGATGCCAAAAGAGTGTTGCTATTCGACTCCTGAGATTCTGAAATGGCAAGAATTACAGTTTGGTCAGGATCTATATTGTAGCCCAAATCATCATAGGTCGTTCTGCTCTCAGCCAAGAGACCTTCGAACTGATCTTCTCTATCCACATAGGTCTCAGGTTTGTCAAAATACCATTTTCCGGTTCCGACGTCATAGGAATTTCGATTATCGCTGCATGCTCCTAAAATTAGGATCGGAAGTAGAAATAATAGAAGACGTAGTTTCATAAGTTATGAGTTAATGTTAATCGACTTGAAATCAGGGTAAATGATTTGGAGTTGAAGTTAACCAATTATAAGATTGAAACAGAATGAAAAGTAACTTAAAATGTATGTGTGCTGTTTGTTTGAGACTATGTAAGATAATTACTTATTTCAATCTCATCAAATAAATCTACTAGTTCTTCTGAGTTCCAATCAATCAGGATCAAATTCCAAGTTCGGCCAATTTTTTTAAGAGTATCTGAGATTCCGCATTCCTGAAGCCGGAAAGGATTTATTAACCATATTCTTTCGATTGTTTCATCATGAGTCCATCTGTAATATATTGCTGCATAACCATTCCCGTATGCATTTGTATTCTCACTTAATATTCTGTAGGATTTTCCAAATCTGGTACTGACATTTTCATGTTTTGTAGTTGCCAATTGTCCAACAATTTGTTCGAATTCTTGCCGCTTAATGCCCCTTTCAGTTAACTTAACTTGTTCGTTGGTTCGGCTCAGTACCTTTTCGAACTCAGATGAACCACCATTTTCTCTTGGAATTAAT
>JAKSBJ010000195.1 GCA_022361195.1 Flavobacteriales bacterium | reverse complement strand
GGAACGTCTCGGGCCGTTTTGTAGTGATCGATCTTTTCATCTACAAACTTCGCAAGCTTTGCTAAGGCGGCATCCTCACCGGGCCGCACATAGGCTTGCACGACCAACGCCCCCCGCCGCATGCCCCGGTCCAAGCCCCAGCTTGACAGCTGGTCAGACACCGGCCACTTGCCCGGAGCCGGGATGTTCAAGGGCGGTGGCAAAGGATGATCTAGAACACGATCCCGTACAGCGCGCCAGAACGGCGAATAGACTCGATAAAATCCACCTGTTTTCGTCGCAACTGTCCAAGGTTCAAACAACAGATGACCACCAAAAGAGCGCGCATCAATCCCATCCGCTTTCAGAGCGGATTTGATCGCTGTATCCCGGCTGCGGCTTTCAGGGTCATAGGCGCGGATCCAACAAACAGATCCCGCCCCGGTTTCCTTTGTCAATTTTTTCAATTGTTTCAATACGTTCCCGTGCCGCAGGACCAGCTGACTGCCCTTCCTTCGCAGCTTTTGGTCAAAGGCTTCCAGCCCCAACCCAAACCGCCATTTCGCCGCTGCACCAAGGGTGTCTATGGTCTCATCCCGGATGAAAACAGGTATGATCGGCCGCCCCGACGCACAGGCTGCGGACAAGGCGGGATGATCGTTGATCCGAAGATCACGTCGGATCCACAACAGGATCGGAGAGGAAGTGTCACGCATCTTGGCCCCACGGTCTTTCGACTGTTACGCAGGGCCAGTCAAATCAGATCACAAAACCTGATCAAGTGCCTGCAAAAGATGATCGATTTCCGACTGCGACGTGTAATGCGTAAAGCTGAGCCGCAGCACGCCGTGGTTCAGATCAACGCCCATCGCTTCCAGTGGACGCAAGGCATAAAAGTCGCCGCCTCCGGTCATGATCCCGTGTTGCGCCAGATCGGCGGCGACGGGTTCGGCCGGACGATCCAAAGCAATAGCGACTGTTGGCGCGCGCCCTTCGGCCATCGCAGGACCAATAAGGCGCAGATCGTTGCGGTCTTTCAATGCATTCAGAAGCGGTTGCAACAATGTAGATTCATGGTTTTCAATCAATGCATTAACAAAGGCAGACCGATCAGTCGCCCCGGTGGCTGGACCGCCATGATGATCGCACAGCAGATCCACATAATCCGCCATCCCCGCACAGGCCGCGACCTGCGCATGATCCGGACCCGCAGGCGTGAAGCGCTTATACAAGGACTCCGCGTTGAAATAATGCGCCTGATTGGGCAAAACCTCTCCGATCGCGCGGCGTACAACCATCACGCCCTGATGCGGGCCATAGGTTTTATAGGCTGAAAACAAATAGATATCCGGCCCCAGTGTTCCAACATCCGGGAACCCATGCGGGGCATAAGACACCCCATCCACACAAACAAAAGCCCCTGCTGCATGGGCGATTTGGGTGATCTTTTGAACCGGATTGATTTCGCCCACCACGTTGGAACAATGGGGGAAGCAGACCAACTTTACCTTGTCGTCCAGCAGGGTCTCTAATGTCTCAGGATTCAGGTGACCGGTTGCCGGATCAATCTGCCATTCCCGCACCTCGATACCGGCATCCGCCAAGCGTCTCCAGTGGCCGGAGTTCGCCTCATGGTCTTGATTTGTAACAATAATCGCATCACCTGGCTGCAACCACTGACGCGCGGCCTGCGCCAGAACATAGGTGTTCTGC
>JAKSBJ010000281.1 GCA_022361195.1 Flavobacteriales bacterium | reverse complement strand
CATGGGCGAATTTAATCGCAGCTTAGATTATGTGTAGGGTGTCTATGCCCGGCTCATAGTTGAAGTTGAATCATAGAATAAACATGTAGAAAGGATATTGACTCATTGTTAGGACGAGGGTTCGATCCCCTCCGGCTCCACCTTCGCTCTTCATAGCCTCGGCGCAGAAGAGCTTCGCTCTCCTTGCCGGCTATTTAAGCTTCGGTGGAGGCTCTCCACTCAAGTTTTTTAGGTAGCAAGGAAAGCGAATTCATTTTTAACCCAAAACTGATGCATTACGTTTATTTATTGAAATGTAAGGATGAAACCATTTATACTGGTTGTACAAATAATCTGGATAATAGGCTTAAACGCCATCAAAAAGGCGAAGTTCATTATACCAAGAGCCGATTACCAATTGAATTAGTTACATATGTTTGTTTTACTGATAAATACAAAGCTTATAATTTTGAGAAATATTTGAAATCTGGTTCAGGAAAGGCTTTTGCCAATAAGAGATTGATTTAGCACACAACCAACCTCCGCTACCACAAACAAAAAACTAATACCGCTTAGGCTCAATAATCCCCCGATTAATACAAGTAACGATTAAGCCCGCTGTATTCTTCGTATTAGTTTTTTCCAGTAATTTTTTTCGGTATCCTTCAATAGTTCGCTTACTTAAAAACAGCTTCTCTCCTATTTCCTGTGTGGTGTATTGTTGGCAGATTAAGTCTAAAACTTCTATTTCGCGTTCGGTTAGTTCTTCGGAATTTGACAGCTTTGGTTTTTTTTGAGATTTGGTGTTATTCGTGAGACCTTTACGCATAATCTTGAGTAAGAAATCATTGTAGTAATAGTCTTTTTCCATCACCACATCAATGGCTTCCTTTACCTCTAGAACCTTAGAATCTTTTATTAGATACCCATTCGCTCCCATTTTTATCAAATGCAAAACAAATTGCTCATCTTCATGCATGGAAAGTATAATGCATTTTATAGTTGGAAAATCACGCCTTAAATGCTCCAGCGTTTCTATTCCATCCATTTTGGGCATTTTTAAGTCCAGCAACACAATATCAGGCAATGTAGTCGTCGTTTTTAATTGTTCAATAAAATCCAGACCATTTGATGCTGTTATTACCGTCTCAATATAGTTGAAAGGCTCTAACAGCGACTTCATTCCGCGAGCAAACAAGTCATGATCGTCAACAATGGCTAATTTTACGGCTTTCATATTATGCATTTGTCGGGTACAATATAAACAGTTGTTCCGTACTGGTTACTTTCTAATTGACAGGAATAATGAATCATTTCTGATCGACGTTGCATATTCAAAATACCCAAACCTTTAATTTCGTTGGTAGAGAAACCAATACCGTTATCTTCAATTTTCAATTCGGCTTGATCACCACTTGTCACAAGTGTTATCTTAATTTGGGTAGCTTTTGAATATTTCAAGGCATTATTGAGTGCTTCCTGCAAGATGCGAAACAATTGTAATTTAATTTCATCGGCTAAGTCTCCACTTCCCATTTCTTCAAAAACAAGCTCTACTTCCCCTGTCTCAAGCCGATCCAAAAAATCCTTAATTACAGAATTCAATCCAAACTTATTCAAAGACGGGGGAAGAAGATTATAACTAACTCTTCGAATAGTATCAGCCATATCATTCAATAATTCAATAACATTATCAACTGTTTCTTTAGGCTGGTCGGTATATTCCAAGCTACTGACCGTCATCTTGGTTAAAGAGAGCTGTGCTCCCAATTCATCATGTAAATTTGCGGCAAAATTTTGTCGTTCTTTTTCCTGAATCCTGAAGGAATTGTGCAATAGTTCGCGCTCTTGAGAAAGTTTTAGTTCTTTATTCTTTAATTTTTCAGTGATCATTTTTCGCTGATAAATCATTATAAACAAAATGACAGCTAATGTGAATAGAAATGCCAAAAACATCCCTGCAATGATAAGCTGAACAAAATTTATTGATGCTGTTTCCTCCATAAGCCAATGGCTAATAACAAATAGTAAATTGTCATGAAAAAGCAATGAACCAACCAGGGCTGAATAGCCTTTTCAACGGCCAGCTTGTTTAAATCACTACTAAAAACAAACAAAATAAAATTTACTGAAAAATAGATTAAAAATGCCGTATTAAACCAAAACAAAGGACTTTGAACTAATCTTTCTATCTGCAACTCTCGCATAATTTTTGCCCAAAACGACAGGGATAAAATGATAATGATCACAGATTCTAGGCCTCGGATATAGGAATTGATTTCGAATAAACTCTGAAAAAAAATGACATTTATTATTGCCACTAGGACAAAAGAATACGCAAGCCAATTCAATCTTTTTTGTACGATAAAATCCCCACTCCAAACCTTGTAAAACCGAATAATTAACACGAATTCAAGTGGAGTGTAAAGATGCAATATTGGAAGGTTGTTAAGTGCTTTACGCCAAAGCCAATAGGAGATTAATTGTGTAATCAATGCCACAACCACCAACTGTCGAATGGTACGTTGTGATTCGGAGCTTCTATTCCGATGATAAAAAGCAACTATGGCCGTAATGATTATTGGAACAGAAATCCAGGCCATCACAACAGCCATAAGTGCTTTTAATTCCATTAATAATCAAATTATTGCTGAGAATATAAAGGGCTTGTTCCGCATGTATTTGGACAAGGAGCCGCAAAATCATAAATTCCACTGTCCAAGGCATGTGGATCCGAGCTAATAATATCTACATCTTGATTATTGACTCCAACCACAAGCAGTGTGACAGATGTAACCCCATTTTGGGTTTTAATTGCTGGATAAGTGCGCACACCTACAACACCAGGTTTGTTTAAAATTTGTGAAAAATCTACAGCATGAAAAGTGAATGACTGAATTTGAGCCATTTCCTGAACATAAGCAGGGTCCGTATTATTTTGCCAGGCATGTGTCCATTGTTCCGCTAAACGAAGCGGTACCATATAAGTAGCATTTTGTGTATTCATAATTTATTTTTATTGGTTAATTAATTCTTGAGTGGGTTAAGTAGAGTATTAAATCTGTAATCTATGAAATTAATTCAATTTCGATAAAATGATACCCCTACTCGACAAGTTTTCGAACCAGTATTGTACGACCTTTACCTCTTTTGACCGGTTTTCTGTAGCGTGCCTTTAATTGACCTCCTTCTCGACGGTTTATTCTTTTATACTCCAGGTAATAGTGTTTTGACTTGTTCATAAATCTTCGAACCTGGGGAGAACGTTCACCAAACTCATAATATTTTTCATTCCATCTGATTACCGCTGTTTTGTTATGTTTATGCGACATATCAGCATCTTTAATATTGCGCCATATACCATCAGAGCCCATAAATTCGGTATTCTTTCCATAGTATCTAACTTTGTTTTCTCCTCTCATTCGTTCAATTACCTCTCTTCCCACAGGAGAGTTTTTTTGAGGAGTTGCCCCCATGTATTTACTTCGGTTAGACTGCTTTTTACTGTTGGGCACAAAATCCTCATCCTCAGGATCATCGACTTCCATATCAGATTCTTCATCATCAGAATCAAGAAATGAATCAACAGAACTAACATCTTCTAAATCGGAAGTAAGCTCAAGTGTACTTTCAACAGTAAGTTCTTCTGAACTTTCAAGCGTTGCGGTAAGAGCCAAATCTCCTGCGACTAATTCAGGTATATCTCCTCCTCCGGTTAAAACTGCCGACACTACTTCTACTCCCGCTACCACAGCAACTGTGGCTGTTATAGCAACATCCTCTCCCGCTCCATGCCCCGAAGGATCAGCATATTTAATTGGGTTATTTAGGGCATATGCATAATTATTATAAGCATCAACTTTCCAGGCATCTCCTCCTAATTGGTTATCTGAAGTACTGAAGCTTCCAATATGCGGATCATAATAACGCGCCGAGAAATTATAAAGCTCCGTCGTCTCTGAATATTCTTTACTGCCAAATAAGTAAGTCACAGTACCGTTTTTGGCACTTATACGTTGCTTAACGGCTCCAAATGCCTTGTAAGCAATTTCCTCAATTTTGTTGCCAGTTTCATCTGTTGTTAATACTGTACTGTTTACATTATCTTGGTGGTAATAGGTAATAGAATTTTCGTTCTCATTTGTTGTACATACTTCTGCTATTAACCGATCGTTAGCACTAATTTTGACCTTAACACTCTCTTGTTTTTCACCTTGATTTTCAGAAGAGACAATTGAATAACCTGGACAAGGATAAAGGATTTCAGCAGAATCAACCCAGCGTTTTTCTAACAATAAATTTCCCTGATAATCATAAGCATACTCATTGAGGGTGTCCCCATTCAACTGAACTGAAACTTGCTGGTTCCAGAGATTATAGTCAAACTGATAGTGAAAGACTTCACCATCCGAATAAATATACTTATCAGTTAAATTACCTCTTGTATCATAAGTCAGAGTTTCAACTGTATCCTGTAATTGATTTTGGACAACCGTCGGCTGAAAATTGGTATAATCAATTGTCAATGAATCATTTTGAATCATATTACCAAGTCCGTTGTAGGCAAAAGCTTCCGTATCATTACTAGCTGTAGCACGCAATAAACGTCCCGTGGGATCATATTGATAAGCAATTTCTTCTGTGATAGATCCATTTCTGGAGATTGTGTCAATTTCATATGAATCGTTCCAGCTATACATTAAATTGAGTAATTGCTCATTGTCCGGATTAGTCAACGTAATTTCCTCTGCAGCACCCGTAAATAAACTCTGTTCAATAAGCTTGACTCCATTGCCATACAAAAGTTTATTTGCAATTCCATTATCCAGGTAACTTTGATACGTTAAAATATTGGTCGTATCCTCATTTTTCAAAAGATTAATTGATTCAGCAAATCCGGTGGATGTATAGATGTAATTTTGAACACTACCATCTGGAAGCACATAATTTATTGGATTTTTGTTGGGCTGATAACTAATACTGTTTTGGTACGTTTTGCCATTGAAATATAGCTTTGTTGTATCCAAATTCCCAAAAGGATCATACGTATATTCATAACTGTGTGTTGGAGACATTACAACCTTTGCCAAATGGCCTTTGGCGTTTGAAAAACCGTTAAGATCGTATTCAAAGATTAAAGAATCACCATTGGAAAACTCCTGATAAATAGGCCTGCCTAAGGCATCACTTTTGGTAAAAAGAGAATCTCCATTTTCAGTTGTTTCCAATACAGTTAGCTGTTCATCATTATATTGGTAATTTGTTTTACCAAGGCTAATATTATCCGAACTCGTTGTTCTACCCAATCCATCGTAAGTTTGAGAATTGATAGTGAATTCCGTATTATAGGTTTTGAGTAGTTGCCCAATTAAATCATAGGTGAACTTTACAGTATCAAGATTCTGATCAATTAAGGAAGTAAAACAACGTTCACCGTTCAAGGTTTGAAAATAAAGTTGAGTCCCGGTTGAATTTTCCTTTTTTGGATTGTAGACTTGAATTTTTTGTCCGCTATAAGCTGTTTTATAAACGACAGTATCAGTGGCAGAAATGGGACGTGTCACCTCTGAAATCCGGCCATATGGATCATATTCATAGTGCATAAAAATTGCCGTAGAATCAATAGAGTAAGGATAAGATCGTTGAATTAGTTGGTTACTCATCGAATAACGGCTTGTTGAGAGAATTTTGCCTCCGTCAAAGCCCAATGATGTAGTTAAAACCGTTCTTCCCAGTGCATCAGTATAAGTTGCAGTAGAATCTGTTAATCCTCTTCCCCATTCAACTAAATTGGCATTAGACTGGATAATACCTCCGGCAGGATTAATAGTATAATTTGTGGTTGTCAATAATGTTGTGTTTCCACTTAAATCAGGGCCATATAGTGCTATTCTTCTTCCAAAACCATCTAATTCCGAAATAAACGAATAGCCGTTTGGATTTATTAAGGTATCCCAGCTTCCAAATCGGGGATCAACAGTTAGTTTAAGTTCTAGGCGCTCTCCATTAGCGTTGGGAGGAGATATGGATTTTGAAGGAAAAGTATGATAAAATGAATCATAAACAATTTGGGAAGTGTCTTTATCATTGGAAATTGTATGTGTAAGATTTCCGTAATTATCATGTAAATAAGCTGTTTGTGTCCAGGTATCTCCGCTTACCCAATTTTTCGATAGAATTGTATCCTTCGTTATTGTATCGTAGTGATATTGCAGGGAAGAGAACTTATCTTGACCAAGTGAATCGGATGAAAAAGTAGCTTGACTCAAATAGCCCAATTGCCATTTTGTTGTATCATTGGAATACTCATTGAGTAAATAAAGGATTTTGGTACTGTCAGACAAGTCCCTTTGCTCAAGTTTAACTAAGTTTCCATAAATATCATAGCTGTACTTTTTATCAGTCGCATAGGCAAATGCACCGTAATCATAATGTTCGTTTTTAGAATAGGACTGTTTAACCGTATAAATCTTGGCTGTATTGGTGTAAATTGAGTCTTTAACCGAGTAATTGGAAAGGTTCCTTATCATCAATTTGTCATCAAGTGTATAAAGTCCTGTACTTTCCGTTAGTCCGGTAAAAGGAAAGAGCTGATGAAAATTTTGCACCGTTATTTGCCCTTTCGTGGTATCCGTTTTTTCAATTTTTCGATACCCTAACCAACCATAACCATTCATATCAAGTTTTGCACCCTCATAATTATAGGTATAAGTTGCAGAGTCCTCTTTTCCATTTTTTAATTGGTAACTCCTTACGACGTAGGTAGCCGACTGGAAAGGCTGTACAGGGTAAAGCGAGGTATAAGTACTTGCCACAGGACTTGATTGGTAACGATTTAAAACAGGAACCTTTATCAATGAATCATTAAATGATTCTGCTGTTTCACGATATACCGTAGAATCTGTTATGGGGAAATAATTGATATCAATTCTTGCTCCCAGTCCGTTTTCAATACCTATGACAAGATCTGTTAGATGATTTGAGCTAGTTATTTGTCCATCCACTCCTTCAACCTGTTGATTATTTGAGCTCAAAAGCATAAAAGCTGATGATTGTGAAGAAAAAAGATCTGTTGATCCATCTCCATTAAAGTCACCTACCCAAACGTTCGATTCTGAGAGATTCATGGAAGGGAGTTTCGATACAGGAACAAAGCCCTTCCCTGATTCGGAGAGGTACAAAATCGAACTATCACTTCCCGATCCATTTACAAATAAATCAGTAAACCCATCTCCATTATAATCTCCCAGCCAGTTGCCATGACTACCCAATTCCAATTCTTTAATATTTAAGGCACTTTGAAAACCATAACCATTTGACAAACTCAAATTCCCCTCGTTTCCATAGTCAACCATAATATCATCTATTCCATCCTGATTGAAGTCAGAAACCCATGATTGATCGGTAAAATTGATGTTGGTATTAGCTATTGCCGGACTAAAATCACTACCTAATGAAAAATTGGAAAAGTAGATACTGTCTGCTCCCGAACTATAGGATGTATAAATATCCGTAAGCCCGTCGCCGTTAAAATCTCCTAATAGCAGGCTTTCTGTATTAATGGATGGTGTGGTTGTAATTGGAGAATTAAGGGTTTTACCATTTGATAAGTAGAGCAAAAATTCATAACCGTATTCTAAAAAAATATCCGATCGACCATCGCCATTAAAATCACTAATCCATAGGTTATCATCTTCTGAGTTAAAGGGTACCGAACCAACCCCATACGCATCATCAAATCCATTTCCATTGCACAACCAAACAATAGCTGTATCAAGGCCTAAACCAATAATATCAGCTAATCCATCGGCATTAAAATCAGCAATGTAGGGACTGAGTGTATTTAAATAGACATTATTAACAGCTTGTCCCGATTCAAATGACTCTCCTCTGGAAAAATAGAGGCTATCAATGCTTATTTGGTCATTGTTTTCTGAATACGAATAAGAAAGTAAATCTGTTAAACCATCACCATTATAATCTCCAACCCAGCCATTATTATCAAGATTTCCTGTAAAGGAACTTGTCTTCGTTTTGAAACCATCTACTCCATCTGTCCAATCAAATGTATGCGGAGGAAAATAGTTCCCATCTTTATCCAACATCGTTACGCTCAAAATACGTGACTTTCCTGAAGGGTTAAGTGAATCGTATTGAAAGTCATAGGTATGAATAATTTCAGAAGTATAATTTGGCAGTATAATTTGGGTTTGAATTTGAGTTAAGCGGGCAGTTGTTTGTACCTGACCACCACCGACATAATGTGTCAAACTATCCGAACGATTTTCATAATAAAACTTAATAAAACGCTGTGGAGAAAGATCATTAGCTACATTGCCAGTATAAGCAATACTGGTGATATAACTCTCTCCTTTGCTTGTTTTGTTTGAGGATAAGGTACTATCCAAATTTGGTGGTGTAGAAGAATATGTGTAGGTTATGTAATTCCCATTAAGGTCAGATACTTTGTTCAATAACCACTTTCGAACTGAATTTTCTTTTGCCCCCTGCTCGAATGGCAAACCGACCGCTTTTACCTGAGCATCTTCGGTAAATCCGTATTCGAGGGTTGTTCCGTTTTTTAATATAACGGTAAAAGAACAAGGGCCACAACCACAACTACCATTAGCCGTTATTTTTGCCCAGCTTTGAACTTGTGTATTGTATATTGCTCCGTCACCAGAATATCCTCCTTCTACTTCATTGATGTTAAAAAGCCTTTTTCCGTCTAAACTAAATCGGTCATTTTCATCATAATTAACACCTCCTTTAAAGCCATCTTGTGCTGGGGTAGCAGCCGTTCTTCTAATAGCCGACAAACCCGATAAGCTAAAGCCTTCACCTAAAATACCGTTACCAGATTGGTTATTGTAAACAATCGAAATTTGTGGAGTCATTTTTTGAAGGCCGGGTGGTACGTCAATGGGAATTTCATAGTTGGCTCCGCCAGCTGAGCTAATAGAAAAGCTTCCCCCCATATTACCTCCTGTTTGAGCAAACTGAAGGATAGAGATTGAGATGAAAAAGATAAAACCGATTAATTTCATGAGAATAGGGTTAAGCCCCGGGTTTGTTCTTAATGAACCGAACCCGGGGAAAATAAATTGATTGTTTGTTCTAAAAAGAGTTATTCGCTGACAACAACAGTAAGAATACTACTATCTGTTTGGTCATATTGAATGGTTCCTTGCGAAACGCCAGAGCCTCCTAAACTGGCTGTAACACTATTGTTATCATCAGAGGACCATGAAATGGACAATACATCTTCGGATGGTAAATTATATGAAATGGTACCACTTGTTTCCTGATCTGAATAAATTCCGCCCACCGCAAATAATGCTAAAAATGGATCATCATTCGCATCTGCTACAGGAACCGTGTTAGCGACAAATGGAGGGTTCCCCTCTGAAACAGGAGGAGAATCGTATCCATTCGTCATACTTGATAATGATAAAGGAAATCCGGAGTTGTTGACAATATATAGGTATACATAGTTCCCTGTTGGAGCACTAAAGGTCTGGGTAGGAATATTACCAGACACAAGGTCTTCGCTTAAATACACATTTACTATTGGTGAAATAGTATCATCAGCCATTGGAGTAACAGGATCAATGAATCCAGATGAATCAATAACAGCAGAATATTTCGAATACGAATCGGTACAAGCATAAAGCCATTGGTTCCCTGTTGATCCCGTTCCGTCATGGCTATGCGGATTGTTGAACATGATGTATAAATTACTTCCGTCCGATAATTCATATTGAACCCAGCCTGTAACACCATGATAGTGACTTGTACTACCTGCTTCAAAAGCTTCAATGGTCTGTCCGGCGTTTACTGTTGTTGGTCCATCATAAAATTCGCCCTG
>JAKSBJ010000237.1 GCA_022361195.1 Flavobacteriales bacterium | reverse complement strand
CGGATGATTGTCCTTTCTCAGTTGATATTGTTGTATTTGCATTACCTACTGTTGATGCCGGAATGGACCAGGATGTTTGTGAAGGAGATTCAACAATGTTATCAGGAACTGGAACAGCTACTGATTGGAGCTGGGATGGAGGAATTACAAATGGAGTAAACTTCATGCCTTCTGCCGGAACAACTACTTATACTTTAACTGGTACAATTGATTCTACTGGATGTATGGCAACTGACGAAGTTGACGTAACTGTAATTGAGGTTGATGAGACTATTAGCGTTGGTGCTGGTGTTTTAATCGCGAATCAAGACGGAGCTTCTTACCAATGGTTAGAGTGCCCTGATTTAACTCCAGTTTCAGGAGCAACAGGTCAGGAATTTACTCCTCCAACTGATGGTGATTACGCTGTTGCGGTTGATTTAGGTGGATGTATGGATACTTCTGCTTGTCAGTTAGTTCATGTTGGAATTGAGGATTTGAACAATGCAGTTGGTGCAGTTGTTTATCCAAATCCAACTACTGATCAGGTTACCGTTTATTCAAAGGGAGAATTCTCTTACCAGGTATTGGGACTAAAAGGAGAAGTTATTTTTGAAGGAGTTGGTAAAGATTCAGAAGTTGTCTCTTTAAAAGAACTTCCTGCTGGAAATTACATGATTAATGTAATGAACGATACAGGAGTTACACCTTTAAAGGTTGTTAAACAGTAAATAAAAAATCATAGTATATGATAAAAGTCGCTTCGATATTTCGGAGCGACTTTTTTTATTTCAGCGTAGGGTATCTCATTTTAGGATACGACTTATTTAAAAAGCACGGAGATGAAACAATTGATCGCATTATTGGTATTCGTGGCAGGAAGTTCTGCTTTGGCCCAATATGAACCTTCACCAAAAGATCCAAAACCAAAACTAAGCGCTGAGGATCTTGAAGAATCAGAAGATAATGGAGAGGATTTAATGATTTTAAAGTTATCTCCTTTGGATATAGTTTCAGCTCCGCCCATAATTGGTGCAGATGTTGAGTTTCAAAAGGGAGGTCAACGTATGAGTTATCAGTTAGGAGCCGGTATTTTACCCAATTACTATTTTCAAACAGGAGTAGCTTTTGGCCCAAATGTTACGACTATTGGTGGAACAGGAAAGGTCTTTGACCGAATGATTGGAGGAATGGTAAGAGGAGAGGCAAGAGGTTATTTAAAAGAAAACAAGGTCAGTTATTTTTCGGGAGGACTATCATTAGACTATCGTTACATTCAAAATGAAATGACAATTGGTATGGAGCCTGATCAGGGAGATGAACTTCCTGAAGAAGCCGAGCAGATTATTGATGTTTTTAATATTCCAATTTTTGGCAATATCGGGAACCCAACTACTTACGCTTATTTTCAAAAGCAAGACATGAAGTTTCACCGAATTACTTTTGGTGTTTCACTTAACTATGGTCAAAACAGGGTGTTTAATAATGGATTTGAGTTTGAGTGGTTTGTGGGAGGAAGATTGAATGTGGCACAAACCATGTCCAATTCTACCATTCCGGAAAACGGAGAGGTTATAGGAGCTAATAATCGTTTGGGTTGGAATCTTCAACCTGGGAGACTTAATATATATCCCGCACTGAGTAGCGGAATACGAGTAGGGTTCGCATTTAAGCAAAGAGATAGAAGATGGTAAATGCAATGCGGGATAAAAGAAAGGGAGGTCTAAACAGACCTCCCTTTTTGTTTTGAATTGTTCGGTTTTTATTCAAATAGAATCGTTTTACCACTTTTAGGATATTTGGCAATGTAATAAGGTTGCGTAATAACTGTTGTTACGAGTCCCTCAGGAGTGCTTGCTAAAACGTCTACAATTACATCTTCTGAAGTTTCGTAGACTGTGTCAATTGTAACAGCATAACCTCCCGAAGATCTAACCTGATCCATTATCGCGAAAACATCGTATAAGTCAAAGTCAATATCAGTTTCAGAAAAGCTACTGCTTACCTCATTATAAGAATCAACTGAATTTATGAAATCAGTCCAATCTTCCTCATTGCTAATTACAATGTTTTGTTGGGTGAAACCTTCATCTCCATTACCATATAAACTTCCCTGACCAATTAAGCTTAGATCAGCAAAGTCACGGTTTTCTTTAAACGGAACAATTTCATCTTCCTTTTTACATGAAATAAATGCAATAGCGGTTAGGAACAACAATAAGGTGTTTTTTAAATTTAAGGTTTGTCTCATCGTTTAATATTTAAGTATGTTTCCCCTATGATGAGCCTCCTTAAAAAAGGGTTGCATTTAGAGTTTTTCCTTCAGGAAAGAAGCGGTGTAAGATTCTTTAACTTTTATTAAATCTTCGGGTACTCCTTCAAAGACAATGTTTCCTCCTTCTTTTCCTCCTTCTGGACCAATATCAATGAGCCAATCTGCACATTTAATCACATCCATGTTATGTTCAATAACCAGAATAGAATGTCCTAGTTTAATGAGTTCGTTAAATGCGATGATTAATTTAGAAATATCATGAAAGTGTAATCCGGTGGTAGGTTCGTCAAAGATGAAGAGGGTAGGTGTATGCTTCTTTTGTCCTTTGTTGAGGAAAGAGGCTAATTTAACCCGTTGTGCTTCTCCTCCTGATAAGGTGCTGGACGATTGCCCAAGCGTTAAGTATCCCAGTCCAAGATCGTATAACGGTTGAATACGTTCCAGAATTTTTCGTTCGTTGGCATTGTTGTCTTCAAAAAACTCCATCGCCTCTTCAATAGGCATTCGTAATACATCAGAGATGGTTTTGCCTTTATATTCAACCTCCAGGGTTTCTTGCGAATAACGATGTCCTTTACACTCTTCACAAAGTAATTTAACATCTGCCATAAACTGCATAGAGATGGTAATTTCGCCTTCCCCTTTGCATATTTCACATCTTCCCCCAGGAACGTTGTAAGAAAAATAACCAGCTTTATAACCTCTTATTTTAGACAATTGCTGGCGGGCAAACAACTCACGGATATAATCAAATGCTTTTACATAAGTAGCTGGATTGGAACGAGATGAACGACCAATTGGATTTTGATCTACCATCTCAACTTCTTCAATCCGCTTTAAATCTCCTTCTAAACCATCAAAATCACCAATCTTATTCGATGATTTTCCTAAATGTTTTAATAAGGCCGGATATAAAATTTGTTTAACCAAGGTCGATTTTCCAGAACCACTAACTCCCGAAATACAAACCAGACCATTTAATGGAATGTTTACATCAACATTTTTGAGGTTATTTTCTCTGGCTCCTTTTAAAGTGATTTTTTGATTCAGTTTTCTTCTACGCTCAGGTTTTGGAATGTTGATTTTTTGCGTTAGATATTGAGCCGTCAAACTATCCTCTGCCGTTAATAACTCCTTATGAGGTCCTTGAAAAACAACCTGTCCACCATTAATTCCAGCTTGTGGGCCAATGTCAATAATTTGATCAGCAGCCATCATTACTTCTTCTTCGTGTTCAACTACAATAACCGTATTTCCGACTTTCTTCAGCCGATCTAAAATTCCAACCAATCGTTGAGTATCTCTGGGGTGAAGTCCAATACTAGGCTCATCCAAAATATACATCGATCCAACCAAACTACTCCCTAAAGAAGTTGCCAGGTTGATACGTTGTGATTCTCCTCCGGAGAGGGTAGAGGACTGACGATTTAAAGTTAAATACCCTAAACCAACCTCATTGAGATAATTGAGTCGATTTTTAATTTCCAATAATAGGCGGGCAGCTATCTCGGTTTGATAACGATCGAGTTTTATATCACTAAAGAGTTCATTTAACTCTCGAATGGGCATGAGCAAAAGATCACTTAAGCAATGTCCATCAATTTTAACGTACGAAGTTTCCTTTCTCAAACGAGTTCCCTTACATTCCGGACATAAGGTCTTTCCTCTGTAACGAGAAAGCATGATGCGGTAATGAATCTTGTAGGACTTGCTTTTGAGGTAATCGAAAAAGGCAAAGAGTCCTTTTAATTTCCCTTTTCCATTCCATAAAATGTCTTTTTCTTCTTCACTCAATTCTGCATAAGGTCGGTGGATTGGAAAACCAACATCGTTGGCATTTGCTACAAGGTTCATTTTCCATTCTCCCATTTTTTCTCCTTTCCAGGCCACAACCGCATCTTCGTAAACACTCAAAGTTTTATCGGGAATGACCAAATTAGGATCAATTCCTATTGTACTTCCGTATCCCTCACAGGTACGGCAAGCTCCAAAGGGATTGTTAAAAGTGAAAAAGTTAATGGATGGTTCAATAAACTCCATTCCATCCAATTCAAACCGGTTAGAAAATGTTGTCTGCTTTTGAGATTCCATATCGAGCACCAACATATTCCCAAAGCCTTCAAAAAAGGCAGTTTGAACTGAGTCTCCTAAACGAGATGAATAATCCTCATCTTCAACTTTATGCTTTAAACGATCAACGATGATGAAACTCTCATCGGCCTGATAGCTTTTTGGATCGAGACCATCTAATTCTTGCTCTTCATTCGCAATTAAAACTTTTGTATAGCCTTGCGAAATCAACATGTCAATAGATTGTTTGGCTGACCGATCTTCTTTTACTAACCAGGGAGCCAGAATCATGAACTTTTGACCTTCTTCAAATGATCCAATAAAGTTAACCACATCACCAACACTATGTTTTTTTACTTCTTGTCCTGAAATAGGAGAGTAGGTTTTTCCAATTCGAGCATAAAGTACTTTTAAGTAATCATAAATCTCTGTCACGGTTCCAACTGTTGACCGAGGATTATTGGTGATTACTTTTTGTTCTATGGCTATTGCGGGAGATATTCCTTTTATATAATCTACCTCTGGTTTATCTAAACGACCTAAGAATTGGCGGGCATAACTAGATAGACTTTCTACATATCTTCGCTGTCCTTCGGCAAATAAAGTATCAAAGGCCAAAGAGCTTTTTCCCGATCCGGATAAGCCGGTAATAACGACAAATTCGTTTCGTGGAATGGTTAAATCAATGTTTTTGAGGTTGTGAACTCTTGCTCCTTTTATTTCGATATCCTTTGGTGTGCTCATGAGCGATTTTGGTCTTTGTTGTTATAGGTTAGGCCAGCCCATAAAAATAGGAATAATCACTGCTTTACGGCTCATTGAGCGGTTAAAATGTTGAAAAATTCAGCTGACTCACAGAGAGCTACATTTTAATCAGTGAAACAACCTTATTGTGTTAAACATTTTGAAATTAGTTTATTTTAACGTATATTTGGATTTCAATCACCTGAAAATACACATACGCCTATAGATATAGATCTACTTTTGAAAATGAAATGAAAAAACGAGCAGCGATCTCTGTGCTGCCAAAAAAAGTAGATTATGGGAAATGAAGTAGTATCCGATCAGGATTTAATTCGCAGCTATTTATCTGGAAATGAGAAAGCCTTTGAGGTTTTATTAAATCGTAATAAGGATAGAATTTTTGGTTATATCATCTCTAAGGTTAGAGAAGAAAATTTAGCGAATGATATATTTCAGGAAGTCTTTATAAAAGTAATTCGAACCTTAAAAAATGGTTCATATAATGAAGAAGGTAAATTTTTACCTTGGGTTTTAACCATTTCACACAATTTGGTGGTAGACCATTTTCGTAAGGCTAAAAAGATGCAAATGGTATCTGAATCAAGCTCAAAAAACGAAGAATACAACATCTTTTCAGTTCTTAAATTAACGGACAATAATGTTGAGGATGATATTATCAAAAATCAAATTGAGCAAGATGTTGTTCGTTTGGTGGAGTATTTACCCGAAGAACAAAAGGATGTTTTGAAGAAAAGAATTTTTAAAGGAATGTCGTTTAAAGATATTGCCGAAATGGAAGATATTTCAATTAATACAGCTTTAGGTAGAATGCGTTATGCTTTAATTAATTTGCGTAAACTAATTGAAAAACACGACGTTTCTATCACGGTTTAATTTACTTTATTAGCTAACCATAAAAAAAGGATCTCTCATTTTTTGAGAGATTTTTTTTTGCTTTTTACAATATGTTTTAAAGAATATCGTTTTCTAAAGTAAAAACCTACAAAATATCTATTCAGCCTATGGCAAAAATTTACACTGAAGACTTAAAAACGAAGGAAAAAGAAACGAAGATGGTGAAAGAGGAAGTAATTAAGAATATATTGGCTTTTTCCAAGTCATATGAAGTCTTAAAAAAAGACTCTCCTGAACGTAAATCAGGATTTAATAAGAACGTAGAACTAATTTTAAATTAACAAACCAAAAAAGCCTTCCAGTTTCGGAAGGCTTTTTTTTGCATTTAATTTTGTATTTCAATTAGATACTCTCTAAATAATTCAAGACACTTGTTGAGAGACGTTGAATGTTCTCAGACGAAAAGTCAAATTCAACACCTGCTTCCCTGTAAATGGTTTTAATATCTTGAGTATAGCCTAAAGACAATCCCTTTTTGTATTGTTCAATCGCTGTTTTTTCATCTTGTAAAGAGTTTTCCCAAACTCCCAATGCTCCTAACTGAGAAAAACCATATTCGATATAATAAAACGGAACTTCAAATAAATGGAGTTGTTTGTGCCATGAATAATCTCGTGAATTTTCATAACCACTCCAATCTGTTAATCCAGTTCCAAAGCGACTTCCCAATTCGTTCCATTTTGCTCTACGCTCATCCTGACTGTGCTTAGGATTTTCGTAAATCCAGTGCTGGAATGCATCAATGGTCGCAATCCATGGTAAAACCATCATGATGGACTCTAAGTGTTCTCTTTTGGCTCGTTTTAAATCATCTTCTTCAGAGTAGTAAATTTCCCAATATTTCATACTGAGTAATTCCATTGACATAGAGGCTAACTCTGCTACTTCTGAAGGAAAACTTTTATAAGCTGTCAAATCAAGATCTTTTGTCAAAAAGGAATGAACTGCATGTCCACCTTCGTGTATCATGGTAATCACATCCCTTGCCGATCCTGCAGCGTTCATGAAAATAAACGGAATTCCAATTTCATACAGTGGATAATTATAACCACCAGGAGCTTTTCCTTTTTTCGACTCTAAATCCAAATGCCCCATTTCCTTCATGGTTTTAAGGCAATCAGCAAAATAATCGTCCATTTTAGCAAATACCCTAATGGACTTGTCCAAAAGTTCTTCGCCTCCTTCAAAAGGTTTCAAAGGTGGTTTCCCTTCAGGATCAGCTGCAGTATCCCATGGGCGGAATTTTTCAAAACCAAATTGCTTCAACTTTTCCGATTGAATTTTTCTATAAATAGGAACGATGTGTTCTTCGATAGAGGAGTGGAAGTTAAAACAATCTTCAACCGTATAATCGAAGCGATTCATCGCCTTGAATTTGTAATCTCTAAAGTTTTCAAATCCTGCATTTAGGGCAATTTGATGTCGAACATCAATCAGTTGATCAAAAATTTCTTCCAACTTATTTTGATCTTCCTTTTTACGATTGTGAAGTAATTCAAAGACTTCTTTTCGTACTTCTCTATCCGGATCTTTAAGATATTTGGCAGCTTGTTGCGCTGTAATTTCTTCTCCTTTATAAGTGATGAGTTGACCACCTATAATTGAAGAATATTCTTGTGCAATGTTGGATGCTTTAGATTGTAATTCAATATTCTCTTCACGGAACAAAGCTATAGCCGTTTCAATCTTCTTGAAATAAATACGATTGGCTGCATCATCCAAATCAGTTTTAAACGTGCAATTATTCAGTTTGATATTGATCTTATTTCCAGCTTCAGCAATGTGTGGATTAATTTCATTGATGAATTTTTGATAAGAGTCAGCGGCTTCTTTGTTGGATGTGTCAATGGTCATTTTAATATATCTCCAGGCCAAATCCTCTTCTAAAACAGCATCCAGCTCACTGTTCTTTTTTAACCATAATTCAAACTCTTCTTTGGTGTTGATCGATCCATCTAGCAATTCGTCAAAGTAAAGCTTAATGTCTTCCCAACTATCTATTTTCAGATCATCTGCAATAAAGATCCGTGGTTTCCTTTCAACTTTCATTTTTTACAAAAAAAATCCAGACCGATCACAAATGGAAGGGTCTGGAATTAATACATTATTCGTTTCCTTATCCTCCTTAAGATTTAGCCTTTTTTTGCTCGGCTGCATCTTTATTAGGACTGTTTTCGCTCGATTTAATAGCGGCTTTTAACTTCTTATCTGATTCATCCATCTCCTCATTCTCTTCAGCATCTTTTGTGATAAATCCATGTTCAACAAGAATGTTGTACCATTGAAATAATTTTCGAATATCTTGATCGTAAACTCTGTCCTGATCGTAATCAGGAAGGAATTCACTTAGACGTTCTCTCAATTTATCAGCCGGTTCTTTATGATGAATAGAAGCTTTGTAATCTTCCAGTTCTGCCAGTTTTTGATATACCTCACTCAACGGAACATCTTCCTCATAAGTGTAGATACTGATATCTTCCAATGCAGATATTTTGTCCGAAGCAAAGGCTGGAAACTTCTTAGCTGTTTCCAATGATTGTACAATAATGTTGTTTCGCCCCTGCGCTGCAACTTTATAAAGTCCTGGTTTTCCTGAGATTGCAATGATTCCTCTGATATCCATTCAATACATTTTAAAATTTGATGGATAAAAATAACAATTATCCTTCTTGGGATAAGCGATAGCGAGCAGAATTTGTTAATTATTCTTTCACTACCTTAAAGGTTCGGAAGTTATTATCGTAAAAGAGGGTGACAATATAAGGGCCGTTGGCCAGATGTTCTAAAGGAATTGAAATGAATAATTGGTCCGAATCTATTTCATTGTATTCGTACACCTTTTTTCCATCAATTGTTGTCATTACAAGGTCTACGTCATAAAAAGCACTTTTTATAATTCTAAGCTCAGTCTGGAATGGGTTAGGAAAAATGACAAACTCATTTTGATTCAACTCTGATATTTGAGATACATCAACAAAAATAGGGTCAGATAATAGTGAACATCCATCTTCACTAAACACTTCTACAGTAAAATAACCAGAGGTATCAGGATCATAATATTGAGAATTAGAATCATCAATTGTATCGTCATTAAAGTACCAAATAAACGAATCGGCTGGAGTGGTAATTAAACCACCACCAATAGGGTTGATGATTGGAAAATCAGGAACTTCTCCTTTTAAAACGAAAATAGTATCAGAATAAGCTTTACATCCCTGTTCATTGGTTACTGTTACATAAACAGTATCAGTAGCATCAATTAAAATAGCACTCATGTCAGAACCATTGTGCCAATCATAGGTTGTAAAATCATTTTCAGCTGTCTCATAAATACCTGGAATTTCACAAATCAAAGTGTCTCCTAAAATGGTAACTGGGAAATTAGTAAGGTTAAGAAGGCTAAAGGCATCTACTTTTCCATATCCATACCCCATATTAGGTGTGGCACCTGTAAAGGCATCTTCGTAGGCATCATCGTGCAAATGATCAATAAAATCCTGATAAGTTGAATTAGGACATTTTTCCAGATAAAGGGCTGCAATACCCGCAATTACGGGTGAGGCCATAGAGGTTCCACCGTTCCGTACATGGTCACCACCTGGACCTAGCATCGCAGGATTTGATCCTTCTAAAATTGGAGTTAACCATAACGGACAAGCAGATAAAATTAAGTCTCCGGTAGCACAAACATCGGGTTTTACAACATTCATTCGGTTTGGACCTTTAGAAGAGTTGGCACTTAAAAGTCCCGGAGTTACTCCGCTGCTGTAAGGATCACCGTTGTAATCGATATAATCCCACTGATTTTGAAAATTACCTACTGTAACGACATTTGGTGAGCAAGTCCATGAACTAACAATAGTGCTTAAAGTGTCGGGTAGATGATAAAATTCAATATCGGGAAAATCTGCAATGGAAGGAAGTCCTTCGCTTTTAATGTTAGAAAGATTTAGCCATTCTCCCGACCAAAGGTCATATTCTCCACTTCCAACGGTTTCAAAACGATAGAGGTAGGCATTAGAGTCAGGTTCATTCAACAAAGCTTCTATGTGGTAAACACCATTTATTTCTTCACAGTAAAACTCAACATTAGCCAATTTGTTTCCATCAACCATAATGGAATCATAAGTGGTTGTTCCCAATAAGGATGTGATGTTGTAAAAATCCGTTCTTCCTCTAAAATCAAAAGGAGAAGAATTATCAGCGCCAAAAGCAAAATCAACACTTTGAAGGTCGAGGCTGTCAGCCCAAAGGTCAAAGTAAACAGCATCTCCACCAAAAGCGGAAGAAGGGTTTACCTCAAACCAGGTAAAAGAAGTATCTGCGGTTACTGTTGCATTTAAATGATATTTTCCTTGAGCACCTGAATTCCCGGCTGCAGCTACTACAATTCGCCCGGGAAGGTCGTTGAGTAAGCTGTCAATAACCTGTGCTGCAGGATCGGTTCCGTCATGACTTCCCAAATAAGTTCCAACACTAGTATTTACCACAGCGGGTTTCCCTAAGGTATCTGCCATGGAGAAAATAAAGTCAATGGCATCAGCTACTGTCAAGGTCCAATTGGGCAAGCTAAAGTTGGTTTCAACAACAATAATGTCACTTTCTGGAGCTACTCCTTTATTTAATCCGTTTGCCAAACCATTCCCCGATCCAGTTCCGGATACAGTCGTTCCATGTGCAGAGGCATCAGTTGAAGTGATGGCTCCAGAATTAATGGCGGTACTGTCCCACAGTTGTCCATAACCATATTTACCTGGTGTTAGTTCCGGATCGACTGGTAAACTATGATCCCAGTAATAAAGTACTCGCGTGCTTCCATCAGCATTCTTAAAATCATCATGATTGTAGTCAATCCCAGTATCTACATAACCAATTATCACATCTTTTCCTGTAAAAGCCGAATTGAGAGGTGCATAACCTTCATGAACCGAATCGACGTTTTGTACAATTCGCATCGTATCATTTAAAGTCACAGGTTTAGCAGGGGAAAAGTAAATTTGATTTACCACACCTTTATTCATGAGTTCACTTAGTTGTACAGCGCTACATCGAATAAAATGCCATCCGTTGTTTTGGTACTTATAAGTTACAGAACGATCATTTTGGAGTGCTTTAGCTTCCCCTTTTACAGCAAAGTCTGTTATTTTTTCGGGAGAATCAGCTTTATAATTTCGAAAGGATATGCTTTCACCTTGGCCCGCTTTTTGACCTATTCCACTAAAGGTGATGAAAATAGATATCAGAAATAAGACAAATTTCATTCAGTTGGATTTTCAGACTGCAGGTTTGTAATTGTATTGACGTAATTTGTTTTCAATTGGTTTAGTACAAAGCTATATTATTTTTGGTACGATTATCCTGAATACTTGCCTTTTATGAAGAAGATTTTAAGGGATTGAAAAGAAATCTTTACATTTAAAACCGAATTAAACTTTCATATATGATAAGAATCGAGAAATTTTTACTGTTTGTTTTCCTCTTAGGATCTTTAAACCTGTTGGCGCAGGATAAGGAGCTTGCAAAGATTATCAATTGGTACAATGGCCCTAAACAAGGGATGAGTACTGACTTGGCTTATAAAAAATTGTTGGCTGGAAAAAAATCAGAACCTGTTGTTGTTGCTGTAATTGATTCAGGTGTAGATATTGAGCACCAGGACTTGAAAGACCGTATTTGGGTGAACAAAGATGAAATTCCGGATAATGGAATTGATGATGATAAAAATGGATACATCGACGATGTGTACGGATGGAGTTTCCTTGGAAATCCGGATGGAGAAGACGTTGAGCACGAACAATTAGAGGTAACTCGAATTTATGCTCGTCTTCACAAAAAATTTGATGGTGTAAATGAATCAGATGTTGCTGATGCTGATAAAGCTGATTATGAGCTTTATCAGGAAGTAAAAGGTAAAGTAGAGTCTGAATTAGAGACTTCTGCTAAAAACCTTACGCAGTACGAGCAAATCATGGACAAAATGGAAGGGGCTGACGCAATGCTAAAAAAAGCAAATGACGGTGCGGATTATACTTTGAAAGATTTGAAAAAACTAAAGAAGTCAGATGATAAGGAAGTTGCTGCTTCTGCTGAGATGATGAGCCAAATGATGTCAATGGGATTGACCATGAAAAGACTTCAAGGAGCTATTGATCACTTTAAAGGGTCATCAGAGTATCATTATAACCCTGAGTTTGATGCTCGTGCCGTAGTAGGAGACAATCCTGCTGACTTTAACGATAAATATTACGGATGCAATGATGTTGAAGGACCAGATGCTTTCCACGGAACTCACTGTGCTGGAATTATTGGAGCAGTTAGAGGAAACGGAATTGGAGGAGATGGAGTTGCGGATAATGTTTTAATCATGTCTGTAAGAGCAGTTCCTGATGGAGATGAGAGAGATAAGGATATTGCTTTAGCAATTCGTTATGCTGTTGATAATGGAGCTCAGGTTTGTAATATGAGTTTTGGTAAATCTTATTCGTCTTATCCGGATGAAGTAATTGAAGCTATTAAATATGCTGAGGAAAAAGGAGTTTTATTAGTACATGCTGCTGGTAACTCGAACATGGACACTGAGAAAAACAGTAACTATCCAAGTCCTCAATATCCAGGAATGACAGAGCGATTCACAAACTGGATTGAAGTGGGAGCTTCTACTCGTTATGAAAAACCAGTTTACCTTGAAAAAGATGGTAAATTGAAAAAATATAGCGTAGGTTTAGCTGCTTCTTTCTCTAACTATAGTGATAAAGTAGTAGATATTTTTGCTCCAGGATTAGAGATTTACTCTACTGTTCCGCAAAGTGACTATGCTGCAATTCAAGGAACGTCAATGGCTGCACCAATGGTAGCTGGACTAGCGGCTTTATTAAAATCTTATTTTCCTGAACTAACAATGTTCCAAATTAAAGATATCATTCTTAAGTCTGGACAGGATTTAGGAGGGCAAATGGTCTTTCTACCAGGAACTCATGATGAGATTGAATTCAAAAAATTATCGCGTACTGGAATGGTTGCGAACGTTTACAATGCTGTAGAAATGGCAATGGGAATGTAATAAAATTGAAAAAAATCAGTTTAAATGCCAGACGAAAAAAATCCGTCTGGCATTTTTTTTGTTCTAAATTTGGCGCAAAGAATTCCAATGAAAAATATCATCCTTTTTATTTCTCTTATCGGACTGAGTTTTGTGAGCAAGGCGCAGGACATTAATGCTTTCTCAGATGCGAATAATCGTTTGTATCAGTTTGTAAAGGGAAGTTTTCAGCAAATTTATTATCAGCAAACCCGTGGAGTTTATGTAGGGAATAAGTTTGTGGCTTATGTCGATTCAAAAGGAGATGTTTATGTGCATCATAATGGTGAAAAGACGCAGATGGCACAAACCTTTACAGAAATTCATAATACTGATAATTTGTTGTTGGTTAAAACTGCTTCTGTTTTACGTGTTTTTGATCAGGGTGTGCGTCACGTTTTAACAGCTAATGCTATGGGATTTGCATGGGGAGATAGTTTAGTGGTTTACCAGGATGCCATAGGTGGGTATTTAAAGTATTATTATCAGGATCAGGTGCATGATGTAGCAATGGTGGTTGGTAATTATCCTGTAAAGAAGCATGAAGTAGGAGCAAATGTTTTCATTTATCACGATAATGCTGGTAACAATCAAATTTTTTGGAGAGGAAAATTCTATGATCTCTTTAGTTCAAACGAACAGGCTATTTTTCGCTGTGGACAGGATGTAGCCGCTTTTAACGATCCACAAAATCAAACCTTTACTGTTTTTGATAATGGTTATGTCATTGACGCCGAGCCCCAAAAAGCCTTGAATTATAGTTGTGGGAATAACTTCATTTATTATAAAGATGCTTCAGAAGCGCATAAGGTGTATAAAGAGGAAAAAGTGTATGAGCTAGGTTTTGATTTACAGAACATCATTGTAAGAGATAGTGTGGTGATGTTTCAGGATGTTGGAATTACCAAAATCTGGTACGATGAGGAAATTTACCAGATTTTTAGTACCCAGGTAAAATCGCCTCAAATTGATGGTGGAATAGTGGCTTACACCAACCAATGGGGAGGTGTAAGTGCGTTTGTTCGAGGCAAAGAAGTGGAAATTACCCGTGCCAAAGTTGAAGATTTTCAATTGGCCGGAAACACCATCGTCCTCAAATTGAGCCGCTCGGCTTACCAAATTTGGTGGAACGGAAAAATTTACGATTTCCAGTCCTAAGTCTCCTGATAAAATTGTTGAAAGAAACTTCAATTCTTTTCCAAAACCCTCCTTACTTATTGCTACATTTGAAGACTCGAATTTGAGATTGTTTTTGGTCTGAAAACGAAATTCAAATTCCGCTTACATAAACAGTTTAAGCAATAATTATGACGAATTGGTATACCGTTAAAGTAAAGTTTACAAAGGAATTTCAAGATGGAACTCTAAAGAGAGTTACAGAACCTTATTTGGTGAATTCAGTTTCCTTTACGGATGCAGAAGCAAGAATTTACAAGGAAGTTGGAGAATATATCAGAGGGGAGTTTTTAGTGACTTCAATCTCAAAAACAGATTTTGCAGACATCTTTTTCTATGAAGATGCTGACGTATGGTATAAATGTAAAGTATCTTATATCTCTGAAGATCCTGATTCAGGAAAAGAGAAAAAGGTAAATCAGAACTTTTTGGTTTCAGCTCATAACGTTAAAGAAGCGTACGAGCGTATTGAAGAAAGCATGAAAGGTTTGATGGTTAGTTACAGCATTCCAAATATTTCAGAGACGCAATTGGTGGAGATTTTTCCATATGAAGCCCCTGAGTTAATTGAAGATGCTGAGCCACGTCCATCAGCTATGGAAGAGGAAATCGCCTCACCAAATATCAACGTTGCTTATTCAGGAGACGAAGAGGAGTAAATTCCAAAATTATCATTGTTATGTCAGATCATTTGGATAAAACCCGAAACGATCGGAGAGATTTTGAAAAAGGGAAATTAGAAGAGATCAGGGAAAAAGATCCTATGAAACTCTTTCATTCTTTTTATCAAGATGCACATGAAAATTCTTGTGCTGATCCGCATGCAATGGTTTTAAGCACTGTCTCGGCTGACGGCCAACCTTCTGCCCGGGTTGTTTATATGCGAGAATTGCTGGAAGAGGGATTCATCTTTTATACCAATTACCTTAGTAAAAAAGGATCTCATATAGAAGGGAATAAGAAAGTTTCGTCGCTTTTTTACTGGGATTGCATTGAACGCCAAGTGAGGGTAGAGGGAACGGTGGAGAAAGTGGATGATCAAATTTCAGAGGACTATTTTGCTTCTCGTCCGCGAATTAGCCAAATTGGAGCCTGGGCCTCTGAACAAAGTTCTGAAATTGATTCAAGAGCCAGTTTAGAAGAACGGGTGGCCTTTTTTGAAGAAAAATATCCAGATGTAGTTCCGAGACCTCCACATTGGGGTGGATATTTGATTGTGCCTCATTATTTTGAGTTCTGGCAAGGACGTTTAGGACGATTGCACGATCGTATCTGTTTCCAAAAAGAGGGAGATGATTGGAAGATTTTCAGGATTTCTCCCTGATGAATCATGAATTTTTACCTGAAAAAATATGGCTTTATCGAGCCGCAAATAAAGAAAAGTCCTTCTACTAATTTGGGAATGATTGTCGTTATTCCTTGCTTCAATGAAAAATTCTTACTTCAAAGTCTACAAGCATTAAAAGACTGTGATTCTCCACAAGCTGATGTGGAAGTGATTACGGTTATTAATTCAGGAGAGCAGCATCCCGAATCGATCAAAATCCAAAATCGAAAAACATTTGAAGAAGCTTCAAAATGGATTAGTGAGCAGAGTTCAGATCAAAAAATACGTTTTCACCTCATTCATCTGGATCAACTTCCCAAAAAGCATGCAGGTGTTGGTTTAGCTCGTAAAATTGGAATGGATGAGGCTGTTGCCCGATTTGATCAATTATCTCATGATGGTGTTATCGTTTGTTTTGATGCTGATTCGGCCTGCGATAAAAACTATCTCACCGAGATAGAAAAACACTTTATAGCCCACCCCAAAACGCCGGGTTGTGCCATTCATTATGAACATCCCACCAAAGGTGATGAGTTTGACAGAGAGGTGTATGAAGGAATTATTCACTACGAACTTCATTTGAGATACTATAAAGAAGCAATGGCAATATGTGGACTTCCATACGCTTTTCATACGGTAGGGTCGAGTATGGCTATTCGTTCTTCAGCTTATCAGAAGCAAGGTGGAATGAATAAGAAAAAGGCCGGAGAAGATTTCTACTTTTTACATAAGATCATAGCCTTAGGGAATTTCACCAACTTAACTTCAACTAAAGTTATTCCTTCTCCACGCAGTTCGGACAGAGTACCATTTGGAACAGGGAGGGCGATTGAAAAGTGGTTAGAGGAAGAGGAGACAGAGCTATCTACCTATGCCTTTGAAAGCTTTTTAGTGATTAAGGAGTTGGTCGATCAGATTCCACTGTTATTTGAAGGAAGAGAACTGCAAATCAATCCTATCCTAGAACAATATTTAAGCGAAAATGATTTAGGAAAGGTTTTGGCCGAGTGTAAGAAAAACAGCACTGATTACAGATCCTTTAAAAAACGCTTTTTGGTTTGGTTTGATGCTTTCCGTTTTCTGAAAGTAGTTCATTATTTGAGAGATAATCTTTATCCAGACCAAAAAATAAGTCAGGAGTGTTCTAAGTTGTTAAAATATCTGAAAATCAACGGTTCAAAAGAATTATCTCCTTTGGAATATCTTCAAATTTTAAGGAAATTCGAAAAAAAATAAGGTTTAGGTGTTACCTTTTTTCGTTAAGTGTTACTTACGAATAGAACCACAACTTATTCATGAATCGAAAGGAGAGGAAGAAGCAAAAAGACTTCATGTCGGCTTATGAGCCAATTCACGAGAGCTTTGTACGATTTTGCAAGGCCCGGGCTTATCGTGTTATGTCTCATGAAGATTTAGTGAATGAGTCGGTTTTAAGAGCTTATCAGAGTTGGGAAAACATCAAGGCAAAAGACAAATTACTCTATTACCTTTTTGGAACCGCCAGAAACATTGTACTCAATACCGTACGGAAGAAAACCGAGTATAGTTTAGAGGCGATGAAAGAGGAGAGTGTTAATGAATCAACAGCAAGCAATTCGGCCGAAATGAACATGGAGGTTGAGTTTCTCTACGAACAATTGGATAAACTGTCAGATCAAAAGAAGGAAGCGCTAATTCTATTTGAGATATCAGGTTTTTCAATTAAAGAGATCGCTAAACTTCAAAATTCAACAGAAGGTGCTGTAAAAGTGATGCTTAGTAGGGCAAGGAAAGAGTTAAAAGTCTTTATGGAAGATCAACCCAAACAAAAAGTTCTGATGGAAATTTGATGCACATGGAAAGAGGATCGAATAAGAATATGGATGAATTGTTTGCTATGGCACGTGATGCCAAAGTAGACATTCCCTTAGAAAAAGTTGCTAAGACCATTTTGGCCGGAGCAGCTGTTGGGACTGCTACGGCAACGGCTGCAGCAGTTACCGGAAAATCAATTTTAACCTTATCAACACCTACCATTATGACTGGTACATTAATAACGGCTGCAGTAACAGCCACAACCATAGTTGCCGTAAATGCGGACGAATCAACTGAAAAAGAAATTCAGGAACCTGTAAAAGAGCAATACATAGAACCCGCTCCGGTAATGGATACCGAAGAGGATGGACTTCCGGAAGAGACTATACAGTTTGAAGAAGCAGTTGTCACTCCTGTAAAGGATGATGAGCCAATTGAAGTGACTGAGAAAGAACCTTTAGAGGTTTTTGAAGAATTAGCCGAAATACCTAAACCTGAAGGGAATGGAGAGAAACATTTAATTGTATTATCAAGTTCAGATTCAAAAGATGAATTTCATAAAAAAGCAGATGAAATTCGTGCACGAGGAGTGGAATTGGAAATTGATAAATTGGTTCTTAAGGGAGAAGACAGCCATTTGGCTATGAGCTTTGCTGATGATCGTGAAGGGAAAGTAACTGCTGGTAATGTGAATTTTCATGGACCATTTGAGTTGGAATTTTTATGGGATGACAAAGATCGATTTGTGTTGAGTCATTCAGGTAGTGGAACTATTGACATTGTTGAAACTTCATCCGTTGAAGATGAGGGGAGACATACTGTGAGTATTTTATCTACAAGTAGTGATAGTGAATCGGGAGTTAATGAAGAACGAACACAAATTATTGTGGACGAAAAAGGTGAAACAATCATCATTACTAATTCTGACGGGGATGTGGATTCTCTGAATTACAATTTTAATTTCGACTTTGATTTTGAGTTCGATGAACAAATGAGAAGTATGGAGATTGAAATGGGAAAGACTCTAGAGAATTTGGAGCGCGAAAGAGACCGTTTAGAGCATGAATTGGATAGGGTGATAGATGAAATGGAACGTGTTTTAGAAGAAATGGAGGTTGAAATTCAACGCGAATTGGAAGAGAATCAAAAAAGAATGGAGGAACGAGAAGAGGAGAATGAGGAAAAGGAAAAGGAAAAAAATAAGAACAAAGACAAAGACAAGGACAAGGAGGAGGAAAAAGAAGATTAAAACCCTATCAAACTAAATTGTGAAAGAAAAGCCTTTGGAATGTTCCAAGGGCTTTTTTGTTGGAATGTATTTAAATTTAAACAGTGATTATACCTTTTTGTAATTCTATCATTTAATGAAAATGGATTTATTTGAGATTTCCATCTAAATCCAGATAATCACATCTGGCAAATAATAATAGCTTCCCATTTAAATCTTCTTCATTAAAATTACCTGTGGAAAAATGAACCTCACTTAGCGAATCATTTAACTCCACAAAACTGCCAGTTAATTCGGCAGAAACTGAGTAATACACATCTTTCTCATTTTCATTTGGCTCTTTATCTAAATGCACCCAAATAACTAATTTGTTACCATCTAACACATCTGCATAAATTAACCTCGTGTGATAGGTGATATTAAATAAAAGTGCATTTTGAAAAGCATAATATAGTTCTTCTTTCTTCATGATTATTAACCTTCAATTGGATAACCGTTATAAGAAATAGAATCAGGCTGTTGCCCACCATCCGGGCTAATTTTAGTAATACGGTTAGCTCCTTGCACATACCACTCCCATTCATTGGTTTTAATGTCGTAAATCCCAATGTCACCTCCGCTTCCTGATTTTAAATAATATTCCTCCGTTGTATCGGTAGAAGTGATCACTTTTTTGTACAGTCTTAGGTTAGCTGAATTATAAAGGTAATCGATTGTTAATTGGTACAAGGTTATTGGGCCACCTTCTCGATAGCTATCGAAACGGTCTTCGTTTTCAAGTTCTCATTGCTATTTCGGTTCCAGTAAGTGGTACGGATTTTTCGCACGGCTCAAAATCCGCTCATTAACTGTCTTAACTCATAGCAATTGTGGGCTTTTCAACTACCACGGGGTGGGCATCTTGCTTTATGCTAAAATTTTTAAAAGTGTTTTGAAGCTCAATATCAAATGGTACTGGTTCTTTCGGACCATGAATCACACTTAAAGACTATTCAAGATAAAGCTAAAAAGGAATTATCACCTTCGGATTATACAAAAACATTGTTTGTCAAAAGTACTGATCATAAAAGGGTTTCGGGTTAAAACTGAATTTGAAAGTGAAACTGCTGATGAAAGCGAACAATTCAGAAAGGATATTGAAGGGATTTTAAAGAAAAAAAGAGGTCAATGACCTCTCTTAATAAAAATTTCTTTCCAATTAAACACATTGACATATCACTAATTAGACTTGTCTCTAATGAAATCGATGATTTGTTCTTTGTAAATTTGATTTTCTGAACTCTCTTTAAATTTCTTTTCGTTCAAAAAATCAATTATCGTAAGTGAATCTGTTTCATTCCTTATGTAGCAATAATCTGGTATTTTTGCATTGCAATCTACTATTAAGTATTTGGTTATTTCTAAATTTTTATGAATGATCGATGTTGTAATAGCTCCATATCCTTCATAGTACGTATATTGGTCAATATTAGCGCCATGTGCAATAAGGCTTTTTACTGCATCTAAACACCCCCATTGGCAAGCATACATAAGAGCCGTAGATTTAATTCTTACATAAGTACCAGGCTCAACTTCTCCCTCAAAATCCTTCATATCATTTGGATCTGCTCCGTTTTCCAGTAACAACTTAATCATTCGATCATTACAATTTGTTACAAGTGTGGTCTGACAACTAATTAACAAAGGAGTAAAATGATTATAGTTTCTTAGACTTAAATCCGCCCCAAGTTCTAAAAGAGTTTTAACGGATTCATATTTTAAATTTTCTACAGCTAAAGCCAGTAAGGTATAATCAAATTTAGATTCTTGTAAATCAAGATTTACTTCGTGATCATTGATATATTTCCTTATTTTTTTTACATCCTCATTCTGAACGAAAAGAGCGAGTTTTTCTAATTCTGTAGACTCGAACAATTTAAAATCTCCTTGTAAACTTTTTACTTTTTCCTTGTTAATTAATTCTTCAGAATGTCCATCTCCGCTACATCCAAGATGAGGAAAAACGAATAATAATGCTAGTATAATTGTTTTATTCATATTATTAATATGCTTTATTCCAAACTTCTTTTGAAGCATCTTCAAGACTTTGCAATAATTCAAGACCAGCAATCACATCGTCAATCTTATGAGCAAGGAAGGCGTTGTAATTGTCTGTAAATAAACCATGTGGGCCGGGAACCCATGTCGTTTCACCTACAACTCCTAAGACTCCAACCAGCCCCTGAAACATACCAACAGCTTCTCCTAGTACGGAATAATTATGGACCAAATGTCCATTCTCTTCAACTGCTTCTGTAAGTCCCAAATGTGTAATGGTTCCAGCAGAAAGCCCCGCAGGATTAAAAGTAATTGCTTCCCTTCCTGTTCTTAGTGCACTAGCCACTGCTAATCCCCCTCCCAACGAATGGCCAACAAATGTAAGCTCAAGATAATCAATATCCTCATCTATAACACTCGCATCTCCAACCGCTTGAAAATATTGAGTTGAATACCCCACTATTTGTGCTCCATCTTGCAGCCAATCCATTGTTTCTGCTGTTCCGGCTATAACAAAAGCATATTCTACTTCCGTTCCGTTCTCATCTACGCGAGCATACAGCTTGGCCTTATAACTGGTTTTCTCATCTAAAAGAATTAACCCATCAACTAACCTAGTGGAAGGGCGCCATCCCCCAGTTAATGTGACTGCATCAGCATCCACTCCTCCATAAACATGTTTGGCCATTAAAGCAGCTTCATGCGGTGTTGGCTTCTGTCCATCTGCATCCACTAAAAAAATAGGGTTTGAAATAACATAATTATATGGTGACCAATCAGAAAAGTTTGCTGCTAAAGGATCCAAACTCAAAAATCTCGCAATATCCCCATCATAAAACCTCGCTCCTCTATAATCCAGTCCCGTTTCTACATCTCTCTCATGCTGAGTGGTCAAAAACTTCTCTCTATCTCCATTCACAAACTCTCTCAAGGTCTTT
>JAKSBJ010000251.1 GCA_022361195.1 Flavobacteriales bacterium | reverse complement strand
GAGCTTTCTTCGGTTGAATTTAAATGAACAAGTACAAAGTCAATATTGTTTTTGTGACACAAGTCCTTCATCTCTTTTAATACCTGATAAGAGGTTCCACTAACATTCATTTTATATCGCTCATAAATTTCCAACTGTGTTTGCAACCAGTTAATACTTGCAAAATACTCTCGACCCCACCAGTCCGAGTACATCTTACTCCACGGAATGTAGTCAATTTTAAAGTTTTGAGTCGAAGAACAATAGGGAAAATGCGAATCCTCCATTAATTGATTGCTTTGTTCAAGCGATTGCTTAAAACCAATCCCCATGGCTCGTTTAAACTCAGGTGTCATTGCATTTCTATCCAAATGAAAAGAAGAAAAGTTTAAATAAACCAATTTAGGAGATTGTCCTGTTTTAATGAGTTGTTCTAGCTGTAAATAAGATTGCACACTTCCATATCCAATAACACCAAGGTTGTTAAAACTTAAGTTCGGATTACTTTTTTGAAGGAGAGAACTAAAATTTTCATGATCATTAACACCATAACCGTAGGTGAACGAGCATCCAAGCATTAAAACCGTATCTGTTGGATATGAAGGTTGAAAACAAACTTTTCGTTGTCCATTTTCCAAATGGGTAGTTTGAAAATTGAGTTGGTGATTCAATTCAATGTCATAAGTACCAGGGTTTAGTGCTATTCCCATTTTAGAATCTCCAATAAAGGCATTTTTAGGATTTACGGATATGTGGTAATCCTCCTGAGTATAAGGACGTCCACCAACAACCCACAGAGCCAGCTCAAGACAAGGAAAAACCAGTAAAATCAAATAGACATACCAAAGAACTCTTTTGCGAATTCTCTTTTTTCGATCAAACTTTTCTTTCTCCCGATTCACCAATACGAAGCTAGTTCTAATTAGTATAATTTAAGTTCCGTAAAATTACTTAGAATAAAAGAAATCTTCTTTTTACTTTGGCTGAGCTTCAAAATCAGAAAATGCCTTCATTTACGGATAGGATATTATTGTAACTTCATCCCCCTGGGACATGAGTAGGATATTAGGAATTTCAGCATATTATCACGATTCTGCAGCAGCATTATTGATTGATGGTGAAATTATTGCAGCAGCTCAGGAGGAACGATTTAATCGTCTAAAACATACGGCTGTTTTTCCTCTTCAGGCCATTCAATATTGTTTAGAGGAAGCCAAACTGGAGATGGATGATATTGATATAGTTGTTTTTTATGACAAACCTTTCCTCAAGTTTGAACGATTACTAGAAAGCTACAAAGCGCTGGCTCCAAAGGGTTGGTTGTCTTTTGCAATGGCTATACCTTCCTGGATTAAGGAAAAACTCTTTTTAAAGAAGCAATTGTATAAAGGGCTAAAAAAGGTGGGCTTAAGCAAAAAGAACAATGTTCAATTACTGTTTTCTGAGCATCATCTTTCTCATGCGGCATCAGCTTTTTATGCCTCACCTTTCAAAGAGGCAGCAATTTTAACGATAGATGGTGTGGGAGAGTGGGCAACGGCCAGCATTAGTCATGGAACAACGAATGGAATTAAACTTATAAAAGAAATGCATTTTCCGCATTCTGTAGGGTTATTGTATTCTGCCTTTACGTATTATTTAGGGTTTAAAGTCAATTCGGGCGAGTATAAGTTGATGGGCTTAGCTCCTTATGGAAATCCTAATTCTGATAGCGTCAATGCCTTTAAGATGAAAATCAAAGAACATTTGATTGACATTAAAGAAGATGGATCTATTTGGATGGATCAGGCCTATTTTAGGTATGCTACTGGACTTAAAATGACACATAATCAAAGATGGAAGACCTTGTTTGGTTTTGGTCCGCGAAAGGCTGAAGAAAGGCTAGAACAACGTCATTGTGACTTGGCACTGGCCATTCAGGAGATAACAGAGGAGATTGTCCTTAAAATGGCTACTGAGGCACAGCGTTTAACGGCTTCAAAGAATATTTGTTTGGCTGGAGGAGTGGCTTTGAATGGAATAGCTAATTATCATCTCAAAAAATCAGGTCTTTTTCAATGTCAATGGATTCAACCGGCAGCTGGTGACGCAGGTGGGGCATTGGGAGCAGCATATTCAGTTTATTATAATTACGAACAAAATTCTCGTTCTCACTTTAAGGATGAGATGCAAGGGGCCTATTTAGGTCCATCTTATTCGCCGCAGCTTATCCAAGAAATGATAGCCGAGAACAAGGCTGAAGCAACAGAGGTTTCAAGGGAAGAATTGATTGAGAAAGTGACAGAAGAACTAGGTAATGGCAAGATTGTAGGCTGGTTTCAGGGTAGAATGGAGTTTGGACCAAGAGCTTTGGGAAACAGAAGCATTTTAGCTGATCCAACTCAGCCTGAGATGCAGAAAAGGCTCAATTTGGCAGTAAAAAAGAGAGAGTCTTTTCGTCCTTTTGCACCTTTGATTAGGCAAGAAGATGCAAATGAATACTTTGAGGTGGAAAGCTCTCCCTATATGTTGGAAATAGGACCGTTAAAGGAAAAATGGCGAAAAGAATTACCCGAAAATTATTATGAATTGGATTTAATGAGCCGTCTAAAAGTTGAACGAAGCCTGTTTCAGGCCATTACTCATCTTGATTTTTCGGCTAGGGTTCAAACCGTTGAAGAAGGTACGAATCCACTGTTGTATCAGCTTTTGTCGAAGTATAAGGAATTGACAGCTCATGGCATTTTGCTCAATACAAGCTTTAACGAAAGGGGAGAACCTATGGTATGTTCACCTCAAGATGCTTACGCGTGTTTTATGCGAACTGAAATAGACATTTTGGCAATGGATAATTTTATTTTTGAAAAAGATAAACAGCTGGTGAATGCTGAGCGATGGAAAAGGAATTTTGAAAAAGACTAATTAAATGGGATTTGTAAAAGATATATGGCAATTTATGAGAGAGCGAAAAAAGTTCTGGCTGGCTCCAATCATCATACTGTTGCTCATTTTTGGTCTATTAGCCATTTTGGGCGGAACCAATGTTCTTCCTTACATATATAGTATTTTTTAATGGGTTATTTTAAAGACAGACCATATCATTTGTTGTTGGGCTTGAGTATTTCAACAACAGTCATGTTCCTTCTTTATAAGGAATGGATGATTGTATTTGTTGGCGGTGGAATAGTAATTACTTCTTTGCTCATTCGACCTTTTGCAAAAGGTTTAGAATGGTTGTTGAATACAGTCACTGTCGGAATTGGGAAGATCGTTTCTCTTTTGGTCCTTTCACTCATCTATTTTCTATTCTTAGTTCCAATTTCTCTTTTTTACCGACTCTTCTCCAAAGAAGACCATCTACTGCTCAAAAATTCCAGGTCTTCTACATTCAAAACGTCTGAGCAGGAAATAAATAAGGACTTTTTTGAAAAGCCCTGGTAGACATTCAATGCAATAATTTCTTATTTTAGTTAAGCTAACTTCTGTTCAGGTAAAAGAGCCGTAGTTTTCCTAAGCTGTAAAAAATGATAGAAGAAATCGATTTGCAACATAAATTAGATGAACTGCTGAGAACTAATCAGCGTTTGAGTGAGCAAATAAAATCGCTAACCATTAAGAATGAGGAATTGACAGAGGCCATTCGTGAATTGGAATTAGAGAAAAAGGACTTAAAAAAGGCTTCTGACAAAAACACCGTCAAGAAAAAAGGAATCACTGTTTTATACATTCAACCTGAGGGTTTTAAGAATATTGGAGAAGGTGAGCAAGCATCTGATTTATACGATGTCTTGGATGAAATGTACATTCGTTTTGAAGAAATAGCTCATAAACACAAACTGGAGAGAATTAAGTGGATGGGAGATGATTTTGTGTGCGCTGGAGGAATTACAGAGAAACGAAGTACAAATCCTATTGATATTGCTTTGGTAGCTTTAGAAATCCGAAGGTACGTCGATGAGCTTAAGGAAAAATATGAGAAAGATGGAAAGCATTTTTGGAGTTTGAAAATTGGTATTCATTCCGGAAATGGAATGGTGGAACAACGAAAGCAAAAATCCAAGAAAACAGCCTTTTCATTAACAGGAGAGGTAATTAATACCATTCCGCGAATTGTAGCTATTTGTGAGGCAGGAGATATCTACATCTCTGATTATACCTACGAAATCATTAAAAGCTATTTTCGTTGTGAATATGCCGGAGAGTTACCTGCCAAGTATCGTGGTAGTTTAAGTTTCTATCGTCTTAAACGCATTAAGCGAATTTATTCGGAGGATCGTAAAGTAGGAATAAAACCAAATGATCAGTTCATTCTAAAATATCACCTCAAAGAATTCAATGACCTCGAGGATAAAGTATTGGAATTTTTACAGCAAAATCTCCCAAAACATCTATACTATCACGATTATAGTCATACTATTGATGTTGTGAATCAGGCCGAATTAATTGGATATGGTGAAGGAGTTTCAGACGAACAGATTTTGTTGTTGAAAACGGCTGCTTTATTTCACGATACAGGTCATACGATTGAGAGCAAAGGACATGAGCATCACAGTACTGTAATTGCCCGTAAATGGTTAAAGGACTATCGCTATAATGAGGAACAGATAGAGGAGATTTGCCAGATTATAATGGCAACACAAATGCCTCCAAAACCAAAGAACTTATTGCAACGAATCATCTGTGATTCGGACCTGGATTATTTGGGTAGATCGGATTTTATTCCTACTTCAAATGCACTTTATAAAGAACTGGAATCCATAGGGGTTATGAATGATATTAATGAGTGGAATAAATTGCAGATTAAGTTTCTTTCCGAACATCAGTTTTTTACCGAAACCTCACAGCGTTTAAGGGAAGTGAACAAGCAAAACCAAATCGAACGAATTAAAAAACTCATTAAGGAATAAAAGTTGCTTAACAGTCAAAGCAAACGTAACAATCTTATTTTTGCTCATTATTCCATAAAATAAAAACGTTTTGAAAAAAATCTATTGCTTATTACTGGCTCTATTTTTAATGTTCCCTGGGGCTAAGGCTCAATCTGACTTTGTTGATGTTTTAAGTTACGATGTAGAAATAAGTCTCAATGATTCTTCTAATCTCATAAAAGTGAAAGAGAGTGTCCGTCTTCGTTTTAAAGAAGATTGTGACAATTTTAATTTGGATTTGGAGTCTTCTTATTCAGAAAACAAAGGAATGACTGTGAATTCGGAAGTAGGGGTAAAAGAAGAGGGAAATAAAGTGTCTTTTAATCATCAAAACCATCGTTTAAATATTCAACCAATTAATGCAAAGAAAGGTGATGAACGGACGTATTATTTTGAATATTCGGGAATTCCCAAAGACGGTTTAATTATTGGAAAAAACAAGTTTGAAGAACGTACTTTTTTTGGTGATAATTGGCCTAACCGTGCACATCATTGGATTGCTTGTGTTGATCATCCCTCAGACAAAGCTAAAATCAACTTTACAGTTATTGCTCCAAAACACTATGGCTGTGTAGCGACCGGAACACTCCAAAAAACAGAAACTCTTGGAAAAGGATATAAGAAGCATACTTTTCAGTCAAAATATGACTTGCCCACTAAAGTTATGGTGATTGGTTTGGCCAATTTTGCTGTAAATCCTTTAGAAACAGATTTGGGTTTTCCAACTTCAGTTTGGTCTTATCAAAAAGATTCTGCTCAAGGATATTCTTTAATGAAAATTGCACCTGGAATATGTCAGTATTTCATTGGTAGAATAGGGGATTACCCTTATGAAAAGCTGGCAAATGTGCAGTCTACAACCCGTTACGGTGGAATGGAAAATGCTGGAAACATTTTCTATGATGAAATGGAAGTGAAAGGAAAGCATTCCATGGAAGCACTCATTGCTCATGAAATTGCTCATCAATGGTTTGGAAATTCAGCCAGTGAGGCAGATTGGGAGCATGTTTGGCTAAGTGAAGGCTTTGCTACTTATTTTACGGATTTGTATTGGGAAAAGCAACATGGAGTTGATCGCTTTCAGGAACGTATGAAGCATGAGCGAGATCGAGTAATTAAATTTGCAAGACGTTCTCCCGCACATTTGGTGGATGAGCATTATACAGACATCAATCAGTTGCTTAATCCTAATTCGTACCAAAAAGGAGCTTGGGTATTACATATGTTGCGAAGAGAAATAAGTGATTTGGCATTTTGGTCTGGGATAAGGTCTTATTATCAAAAGTATCAGTATTCAAATGCAACTTCCTCTGAATTTTTTGATGTAATGGAAGAGGTGAGTCGTAAGGAGTTAGATTGGTTTGAGAATCAATGGCTTTATAGAAAAGGTCATCCAGTTTTGTCCTTTGATATTCAAGAAGAAAATCAGGAGTTTTATTTTGAGGTAACTCAAGAACAGCCTGGTGAACCATTCATTTTCCCTTTGGAGATTAGTTTGAAAGATGGTGAAATTCAAAAGCTAAGGGTTGAGGAAAAAAAGCAACGATTCAAACTGCCATCAAATGTTAAGTTAGGAGATATAGAAATAGATCCCAATGTGAATTTACTTTGGGAGAAGTTTTAAGATTCCAAGATTTCCCCTTTTTCAAAAGTTCTTTTTGTAAGTAAACCATTTTTAAGCCGTCAGAGGTGAAAGTAAACGTGAACAAACACGAACACTACTTTACTCTGAATGGTGATGAGTAATGGTCTAATTCCTAGTGAGCAGGCTATTCATCAAGTAAGATCGTTACAAGTCACCAGACATTAGCCTCTTGCTTTTTGCTTTGCGAGAGGCTTTTTTTATGAAAAAAAGGGAGCGGTTTATTTGTTGAATTTGGCTTTGTAGTCTTCTACACTTTGGTTCACTACCTCCAAAGCCGTTTCTTTACCTTGAAACTCTTCAACAACAACTGATTTGTTCTCTAACTTCTTGTAATCTTCAAAGAAACTTCTCAACTCACGAATGGTATGTGGAGGTAATTCCGAAATATCGTTGATGTGATTAACGCTCATATCGTTTTTGGCTACGGCAATGATCTTGTCATCCATTTCGCCTCCATCTAACATGCGCATTACACCAATAACTTTTGCTTCAACCAAACACATTGGAACAATGTCTATCTGTGATATTACCAAAATATCTAACGGATCTCCATCATCACAAAAAGTTTGTGGGATAAAACCATAGTTTGCCGGATAGTTAATGGAAGAGTATAGAACTCTGTCCAAAATCAGCATTCCCGAATCTTTATCCAATTCGTACTTTGCTCTACAATTCTTTGGAATTTCTATAATTCCAACTACATTCTCAGGAGCTTCTTCTCCAATCTTAACGTCGTGCCAGGGATGTATATTCATAACTAAAGTGGGATATACTGGAGTCGAACCAGTGACCTCTTGCGTGTCGGGCAAGCGCTCTAAACCAACTGAGCTAATATCCCTAAAAAAAAGTGCGGCAAATTTAATAAATCAATTCTGCTCAAACAGCCTATTCGATGAAAAAAGAATGATAATTTTTGTTAAGAAATCTTATCAAAATTTTTCGTTTGAATGAAATCATCTTTATCTCAGTAAATTAAATCAATCTTACAATCAAGAAACTCTTTTCGTCCAACGTTTTTCCGAACTTCTTCGTAATTTTGAGCAATGAAGCTATTTGGGCCTTTCATCTTGCTACTGTTTTTTTGTTCTACCTCTTTCGCTCAGGAAGAAAAAGAGAAAGTAGAACGATCTAAAATTGAATTTGGCGGCGTGTACAAAAACACGGTCTCATTGAATATTGGTGGAACCAGTGGCATCGCAGGAATCTCTTTAGAGCGAATGCTAACTAAAAATCTCTTAGTTGACTTGGGAGTTGGTTATTTGGGAGGGGGAATTGGATTTAAAATTTACCCCTGGGCTGTAAAACGTTCTGCTCTTCGGCCTCAAATGAGCGTCTCTTCAACTTATATGGTTTGGCCCAACAGTAGTAATTTCCAATCCAATTATATTGGTTTGGGCTTCACGTATTTTTCCATTTTCAAACTAAACTTTCATTTAGATATTGGTCCATCTTATTTTTATCATTATGCCAATAGTCCCAAAGAGTTCCCTGATCGTTGGTTTTTAATGGGGAATGCTAAAATTGGTTATCGTTTTTCTTTTTATTCAATGAAAAGACGTAAAAGCAATTTGCAGAATATAAAGTAATGAGGTATGATTTTGGTAGTGAACCAGATGTATTTGAAACACAAAATTTGGTTTTTCGTAACAAATAATTGAAAATGAAGGGCTTCAGTCTATTTATATTACTGATTACAGGGATTACGTTCGGAGCAGGAATGGCTTTTGGACAAAAGGTGCGTATTGATAATCTGAACAAAGGATTTGAGAAAGTACGAACCGTAAGCAAATTTGATTGTCTTCATGAAGATTGGTCGGCTGATAGTGTAGAGTGGGTGGCAGATATGTCAATCCGTTTTGGTCATATTACTCCTGTAACTATTAAAGAAATGTTTAAGGCTTTTTGGGAAAAAGCAAATCGCTTGGGAGCTAATTCTTTTCGTGTAAAAGAGTCTGATATTTACAATGAAGAGGGAGAGAAGTTTATCACCCTTGAGGCTTATTGGCTTAGAATGGAACGCCGAAATAACAACGTCGAAATGTTTCATTCTTCCAGTGTTTACCTTTTTGGCTTTTTAGGTCATCATCAGCGATTAAAAGGTTATGAGGTTTACTTTAATGATGAAAAGTTGTTAATGCACGAACTTTCTTATAAAAAGTTTGAGTTTACTCCTGGTGAAGAAATAGAGTTGAGAATTGGAAGTAAAAGTAGAGGAGAGACGGTTAAAGCTACCATTAAAGCTAACAGCTTTCCACTTTACTATTATTTCGCAAAAACCACAGGCGGATTTCAAAATGCACATATCTTCGAGTATGAAGTAGCTTTTGCCGAGTTCTTACTAGAAATATTAGATCAAGGCTAAATAGCACCTTTCAGCAAAACAATTCTTAACTTTTTCATTAAAAAATAAACGAACAAAGCACCCCATTTTGTTCATAGATGGAGCCTTGTAAGCCCAAATGTTCCATGATCTCAATAGATTAAGAAACAGTGCTCTCGTACTATTGGACTAAGTAGCTGTTAGTGAGCAATTAGTTTAAGCAACCTTTTTTTCATATACTTAGTCTTAGGAATATAACCTTTTGCTTAGACAACCCTTTTCCTTAACGCTTTTCAGTTATTTCTAAATGACCGAAAATTCAAATTGAATACCATGAAAAAGATCTTTGGAATTTTTATCCTTCTTGTGATAAGTTGGAATACAAATGCTCAAAATTTAACCAATGAAGGAACTGATTTTTGGGTAGGATTCACAGAGGTCTATGACGAAACAGCTGCAATTTTTGAGATCAACATTTCCGCTCGTCAACCAACTACCGGAACAGTAACCATTATTGGGGGAAGTGGATTTACAACTCCTTTTAGTGTCGTCCCTGGTGTTGTAACAACCATTACCATTCCACCGGCTGATGCTCACAATCCTTTCTCAGAAACTATTATTGACAGAGCAATTCATGTTGAATCTATTGAACCTATTACCGTTTATGCCTCAACCTTTCATCTGTATCGTTCAGAGGCATCCGTATGTTTACCATCACCTTCATTGGGGTCAGATTATATGATTACTACTTATCCAAATCGTACAGCTCCTTCAGGACCATTTGAATCCGAATTTGTAGTGGTTTGCGGACCTGATCCAATTCAGGTTGAGATTGTGCCTTCTTGTCCAACAGCTGCAGGAGGTGCACCAGGTGATCCAATTATCGTGGATATGGTTCCAGGAGATATGTATCAGGTTCAGGCCGATGGAACTTCGGATTATGATTTGAGTGGAACGACTGTCACGGCAACAAACGGAACAGATAAATTTGCGGTATTTAATGGCCACAAATGGACACATCTCCAAGTTGGAAGCTGTACTTCTACAACAGCCGATCCTTTGTATGAAATTGCCTATCCAACTCCATCCTGGGGATATGAATACATTGCCTTGCTAACAGAAGATCAAAGTGATAATGTCTATCGAGTCACAGCTCTGGCAGATGGCTGTGACATTTATGAGGACGCTACTTACATAACTACTATCAATGAAGGAGAAGTTTACGACGGTCAATTAACGGCTGAGTGTACATATATCACTACTTCTGAACAGGCAGCTATCACCCAGTCAATGATTACTGGTGGATGCAGTGGTACTGCTACCGGAGATCCATCCATGGTGATGCTCAATTCCAATGAACAAATGTACCTGGACACGGTTACCTTCTATGCTGTAGAGTACAACGGACTTGATACTAACTATGCAGCAGTTATTACTCGTACTTCGGACATAGGAACTATTACTCTAAATGATGATCCTCTCATCGGCTTTACACCAGTTCCTTATGACGGAACCTATTCATATAAGATATTTGGAATTGATACTGGGTCACATACTCTGGCCACGACAGGTTGTGGTTTTTTGGCTTACACCTATGGTTTACAATGGGCTGAATCATATTTCTATGCTGCAGGAGTAAGGGTAAATGCTATTGATGACAGTATTTCTTTTACATCTGTCGGTACTTCTAATCCTAATCAATGTGATATAGATACTGTATTATTCACGCCATTTACCTCAGGAGGAACAGTGGTTTCTTACAATTGGAACTTTGGAGATGGAGGTACATCTACCGAAGAAAACCCTACTCATATATATGATTCGGACGGAACATTTGATGTCACCCTAATCATAGAGTATACTTGCTTTACAGATACTATTGTAGAATCCTTAACACTTTATAGTTCTCCGGATCATAGTAGCACCTTCGCCAATTCGACTTGTTATAATTGGGACGATGGTTCTATTGATATTACTCCGACTGGTGGTACGCCTGGTTACACTTATGAATGGGAACCAGATGGCGAAACAACAGAGGATTTGACTGACCTCGAACCAGGAACTTATTCGGTGACCATTACTGATGCGAATGGATGTATTTCGGAAGAGACATTCACAATTACGGAGCCAGACGAAATTATTGTAGATGTCAGTCCTGCCGGGCCATTTACTCCTGCCGATGGAATTCAGGACTTAACTGCTACACCTCCAGGAGGAAGCTGGAGTGCTGATTGTGGTGGTTGTGTTGATCCGGTAAGTGGTGAATTTGATCCGCTAGATGCTGGAACTGGAGTTTGGACCGTTTGTTATTCGGCCGGAACTGTTCCTTGTGATATAGAAGAGTGTATTACAATTATTGTAGACACCGCATGTGCCTTGGCTTCTTATGGAAGTGATCCGACTTGTTTTGGATATTCAGACGGTTCAGTGACAGTAAACGTAAGTGGAGGAGTAGGTCCAATTACTTTTGTGATTACAGACGAAGATGGTGATGTTGTTAATGTTGGAAATTCAAATACGGCAAATTCATTGTCTGAAGGGTGGTATTATTTTGATATAGATGACGATATCTGTTCGTTTTATGATTCTATTTACATAGATGCTCCTGATCAAATGGAAATTGAATTGGATATTCAGGATCCACTCTGTAATGGTGATCTAACAGGCTATGTGGAGGTTGATACGGTTCTAAACCCTACCGGAGATTATGATGGAATTACTTATATATGGTCTGATGGAACAAACGGGATTGAATTGGATACAATGGTTAATGCCGGAGCTGGAGATTATACGCTGTCCATTACAGATGAAAATGGTTGTCCAGCCTCAATTGAGTTTACCATTGAAGAACCTCCGGCCTTAGAATTTGTTGAAATAGGGTATGTGCCGGCATTGTGTCGTTTATATCCATACCAATCGGGTAGTGGACAGGTCTATGCTGCAGCTGCTGGAGGAACGCCTGACTATACCTACTTATGGGAAAATGTTTATGAGCTTACAACGAGTGAAAACACCACTTGGGGAGGCCTTAATCCAGGCTTATATGAAATGACAGTGACAGATAATAATGGATGTACACTTGTACAACAAATTCAGTTAGATTCTCTTACTCCTCAATCCGAATTTAGTATGACCTCTCCTGGATTTACATCGCAGTGGGAAGGAACTGCAGAATTGTGTGTTGAATTTGTGAATCAGTCGCAATATTTCTCTAATGTAGAAGATCCATTTGCTGATACATCAGGATGGTGGAACTTAAATACACCACAGGATCCTACATCTGTACCTTGGTTGTATTATGAAGGAACCGAAGGGTTTAATCAGGTTTTAGATACTTGTTATAATGATGGAGGTGAGTATGATGTTTGTTTGATTATTCAAAACAAAAATGGCTGTGTCGATACGACTTGTAAAACCATTTTGGTTCATGATAAACCAATCTTAATTACTCCAAACATCTTTACACCTGGTCACGATGGTGTTAACAGTACTTTCTTTTTTCCTCATGTTGCTTTAGAGGAGTTTGAGTGTACCATTGTTAATCGTTGGGGAATTACAGTAGCCCATTTGCAAAGCATTAATGACTCATGGGATGGTACGGATCGTTCAGGATCAGAATGTGCAGACGGAGTTTACTTTTACATTTACAACGGAACGGCTACAAACGGAACCAGATTTGAAGGACAGGGAACTGTTCAGTTACTAAGGGATAAATAACTCATTTCTGAGTGATTTTTTCCTTCTCTTCTAAGTAAATAGTCTTGTATTGTTCGAGTCGGTCAATTAAATCATTTTGACTTCGCAGTAATTTGTTAATGGTTGACTGGTCATGTACCCGAGATTGTTTTACATTCTTTCGTTCTCTCGAATATTGAAGAGCAGAAAGGTAAATAGACGCATAAAGTCCAAGAGTGTAGGCTAGAGGAACAATTGCAAATCCCCACCAAAAAGGAGTGAGTAAGCAGCAAGCTGTAATGTTTAAAGTAGAATACCATAAAAGGTATATAACCAGTCCACTGGCTAGGATCATTGATCCCTGAAATGTCTCGTTTACCTTTAAACGACGATTCAGTAACTCAACCATCATATAAGGGACAAAGTTTAAAACGCTTCCAGCTAAAAAGAAGGGAAAGCCCAATATCATTTGAATTGTTCTTGCCGTTTGTAAAGTCCTGGAATTAGAACGTAATCCACGATGATGTAACCCTAAGTTTTGTAGGTCATCAAAGAAATCATTCAATTGATTCCTGAAGCTTTCAAATTCAGACTTTTGATACGTTTCAAAATAATTCAGAGCTTGTATAATTTCTTTTTGAACTTGAAATTCTCTTTTTTGATCACTGAATTCAATATCTAGCTCATCTTTTAGATTACGGGAATAAATGGCTTCAATTTTACGAAGGATAGATTCATTTTCTTCTGTATCTACGTGTAAAACACATTGTTTTATCCGTTTTTCAATTTCAGCTGTTAGTTCTTGAACCTCTGTTACTTCTGCTGAATCATCACTGCTGATAAAATCCTTTACAACTATTGGATTTCCTATTTTTACGTAGAGATCACTTCTGAACTGGTGCGGATTACTATAATTCAACCCAATTGGGATAATGGTTAAACCAAGTTTCATTTCCTGTTCCAATTCTGCTCCTCTGGCGATACGGGCTGTTCCAGTTTTTAAAGGTTTTATTTTTAGTTCAGTTTTACTCACTCCCTCAGGAAAAACCAACAATGAACTGCGAGAGGCTAAATGCTTAAAACAATTGCGAAACATATCCGCATTTTTATGCGTTTCCTCAGGTCGGGTAGTAGGGCGGTAAACCGGAATCATATGAAAGAAGGTTTTTAAAAACCATCCTTTAATTCCTTTACCCACATATTCACCGGCGGCAATAAAGTAAATTTGAGGCCGAACGTGGCTTGCAATAATAATGGGGTCCATGAAAGCTGAAGGGTGATTGGCTACAAATATGAAAGGACCTTTTAAAGGAATTTTGTCCTTTCCATCAATTTGTATTCTTCTGAAATAAGACCAAACCGTAATGCGACAAAGAACTTTTAAAATTGCGTAAATCAAAGTGCTCGAAGTTATATTTTATAGCCAATTACACATAAATCGTCAATCTGTTCAAGCTCTCCTTGCCAAATTTTCATGGTTTCAACCAAAATTTCGTGTTGCTCATCTACATCTTTTTCTGAAATACTTACCAGTAAGTCTCTGAATTTGCTGTATTTGAATTTTTTTCCTTTTGGCCCACCAAACTGATCTGCATATCCATCTGAAAACAAGTAAATTGCATCACCTTCCTTCAGTTGTATTTCCTCTGTTTTAAATTGGGCCTTTTCGGCTATTGTACTACCAATAGCCATTTTATCTCCCTTTACAACTGTAATATTTGAATCCCGAATCATATACAAAGGATTGTATGCCCCGGCAAAACTAAGAATATTCGTATCTAAGTTCAGTGAACAAATGGCCATATCCATTCCATCTTTAATCGAATTCTTTTCAAGACTGTTTCGCAATGTCTTGTGTACTTTGCGGTTTAGTTCATCCAAAATCTTTCCTGGCTCAATAATTTTTAGCTCGTTGACTATTTGGTTGAGGGCATTGTGACCAATCAAACTGAGGAAAGCTCCTGGAACCCCATGGCCTGTACAGTCTACTACAGCAAATAAAATCGTATTTCCAACTTTTTCAATCCAATAAAAATCTCCTGATACAATGTCTTTTGGCTTAAAGAGTACAAAAGATTGTTCCAAGTAACTTCTGATCAGTGCTAAGTCGGGTAGAGTAGCATCCTGAATTCGTTTGGCATAAATGATACTATCAGTAATACTCTTATTCTTTTCCTCAATAATTTCCTTCTGTTGCAACAGCTCAAGCGTACGCTCATTTACCTTGTCCTCGAGACTTTCATAAAGTAGGGCGTTTTCAATGGCAGCAGCAATATTCGTTGCTAGGCCTCTCAAAATATCCAAATGATAATCGGTGTAAGCATTTTTGTCAAAGCTCTGAACGGTCATCACTCCAACCACTTTATCCTTTAATTCAAGTGGCAAATAGAGAATAGAGGAGGTGTCCTCACCTGAAACAGGAGCCTGCGTTAGTTCAATATAGCGGTTATACTCATTGGCATAATCCGCCACCATAATTTCCTTACGATTATTAAAACACCATGATGCTAGTCGATTAGGATCTTTTGTGTCAAAAATAACTCCTTCTAAGCGTTCTGACTTTTCAATGAAACCAGGCATGTGAATTTCCTTGGTTTCATCATTGTAAATGCCAATTCCAAAACAACTGGCATCCATTACAGTGTTGATGTTCTCGTAAACTCTAGATATAATGGTTTCAACATTAAGTGATTCTGAAATGTCCTTAGAAATTTGAGCAATGAGTTTGGTATCCTGATGGGCTTTTTCGATTTCTGAAGTACGCTCTTTTACACGTTCCTCCATATTGGCATATAAACTGGCATTTTCTAACGCAATACCAGCGTAAATACCGAGGGTCTTCATAATATCAAAGTGATAGTCAGAATAAGCATTTTGCTTGAAACTTTGAACTGTAATTACACCTATCTTTTTGTTCTTTGATTTAATAGGAAGATAAATAATAGACAAACAAGCTTCACCTTTAAGTGGTGGAAGGTAAGATTTCATGTATAAACTATATTCTTCCTCCAAATTGTCAATCTTTATTTCCCGATCATCCAAAAAGCAAACACTACTTAAACGTTCTTTTTCAACATTAAGATCATAATCGATATCTGCCAATCGTTTCCCACTTTCTATATAACCCGGAAAGGTGATTTTATGACTGCTTTCATCATAAATACCAATTCCAAAACCTTCAGCATCCATAAGTCTGTTAATGCTGTCATAAACCACTTCAATAATCTTTTCTACGGTAATTTGAGAGGTAATGTCCCTACCAATTTTACTTAGAAGCTTGGTGTTTTCGAAGGTGGTTTTGATCTCAGATGTTCGCTCTCGAACTTGTTCTTCCATGATCTCATAGCGGCTGGCATTTTCAAAGGCAATAACCACATACTGAGCAAGACTCTTTACAATGTTCAGGTGATAATCTGTATAAGCCCCTTTTTCAAAAGACTGAACACTAATGGCACCTAATACTTTTTGGGTGGAAGGGGAACGCATAGGATAAAAAATAACTGAATGGGTCATTTCTCCTTCTATAACCTGAGGTGGCATATTGGTGTAACGCTCAGCCTCTATCATAATATCATCGGCAATGATTTCCCGATCATTTTTTATACACCAAACCGAAAGGTTTGCATCCGAACTCAGAGGAACATAAATAGGAACCAGACGTTTACCATTTTCATATTCATAGATATATTCGACTCTTTCCTTTTCTTGATTGATGAGTCGAATTCCAAATACAGTGGCGTCCATTAGCTTATTCACGTTTTGATACAACTGTTCAAATACGTCTTCAAAATCCAATGTTGAAATTAATTCCCTACCAATGTCATTAAGGGTTTCGGTGTTTTTATAAGATTGTTGTAGCTCTTGCGTTCGCTCTACAACCATTTCTTCCATATTATGATAAAGTCTTGCATTTTCAAGTGCTGCAGAGATATAAACCGATAATGAACTGAGAATATTTAAATGGTATTCGGTATAACAATTCTTTTCAAAACTTTGAACTGAAAGTACTCCAATGGTTTTTTCCTTGGTGTTGAGTGGAAGATAAATTAATGAATCGGGAGCGTTACCAGTTATGACATCGTAATCTTCCTTTAAATAATCGGTGTATTCATTCAGCCAGTCGTTAATGAGGATCGAACGATTTTCAAGAAAAGAGATGTTCCCAATTTTATCCTGATTTAAACTAAATGAAAAGTCTTTCAATTGATCTCCATTTTCCATTGCTCCCGAAAAGAAAAGGTCATTTTTATCTTCTCGATGAAGACCAATACCAAAAACAGGAGCACTCATCAGATTATTAATGCTCTCATAAACCTTGGCAATAATGTCAACTGAAGATAGTTCTCTGGAGATTTCTTGCCCGATTTCACTTAAAATTTTAGTGTTTTTATAGGATTTCTTAATCTCCTCAGATTGTTTTTGAATTTCGGATGTTCTTTCCTGAACTTTCACCTCCATTAATTCAAAACTTCGGGCATTATCCAATGCAATGGTGGTATAATGTGCCAATGTTTTAACGATGATCAAATGATAATTTGAGTAGGCATGCTTTTGGAAGGATTGAACTGAGATTAATCCCAAAACTTCATCTCCTTTTCGTAAAGGATACATGATTACAGAGTTGGACATTTCTCCAACTACAACATCAATGTCTTTTACATATTGTTGATATTCTCTTTTACTGTCATTAATAAAAATGGCCTCATTGTTTTCAATACACCAAACGGATAAGTTTTCCTTTTTAGACATTGGAACTGAAACAGGCTCGATCATTTTGCCTTTTTCAATTTCATAGGTATAATGAATACACTGCTTTTCCTGATCATACAAACGAACACTAAAAATGGTCGCGTCCATCATCTCATTAACGTAAGTATATAACTGCTGAAATACATTATCAAAATCAAGCGAAGAAATAAGAGTTTGGCCAATTTCATTTAGTTTTTCAGAAACTTTATGGCTTTCTTCAACTTCTCGTGTCCGTTCCTCAATCTTCTTGTCCATTTCCCTGTAAAGAGAAGCATTGTCAATGGCAATGGCCAGGTAACTGGCAAAACTCTTAAGGATATTAAACTGATGTTTTGAAAAAGCATTTTTCTTTTGGCTTTGAGCTAAAAGAACCCCTATGGTAGATTCATTTACTTTTAATAAGATAATTACTACCGAGTTTGGAGCATTGTGAATGAATTTTTCACTTCCCTCTAAGTAATTCTGAATCTCATTTTCATAATCATTAATGTGTATATCCTCATTGATTTTTACCGCATAAACGGGAAGTTGAGAATGATAGTCATCCAATGAATATTCAAAATACTTATCTCTAATACCGTTATCTAAGGCCAAGGGAACATCTAAGGTGTTTTTTTTATTGTTACAAATTCCAATAAAAATCCCATTCGCTTCCATCAACGAATTGATACGGTCATAAATAATGTCAAAAATACCCTCTAAATCATGCGTAGAGGTAATTTGATTCCCAATACTACTCAAGGTGCGAACATCTTCAAAGTATGTTCGAAGTTGCTGGTTCTTTTTTTCCAGCTCTTCTTTTTCTTTCTGGATTTGATCAAACTTCCCTTTGAGTTCTATTGCCTTGAGTTTTTTTCCTTCCTTCTTTTCAAGGCTTTCTACTTTTATCTGATGATAAGCTTTATAATGGCGTGAAAACAACGGGAGATTTCCTTGCTTTTCATAAATTCTGGATAATCCTTCGTGAGCACTTAAGGATAAGTCATCTGATTCGATTTCCTCACCAATTACCAGGGCAGATTTAAAATAACGAAGAGCCTCATCCAGTTTATCCGTTTTTAGCTGTAGATCAGCAATTTTCAATGTAGATTGACCAATCCCTAATTTAAAATTGAGCTTTTTTCTATAAAAAACAGATTTACGGTAATGATCTAAGGCTTTTTCATATTCAGCTGTTTCGACATAAATCTCTCCAAGTCCCTCATGGGCATAAGCAATGATTTGACTTTCTTCTGTTTCAGAAAACAGTTCCAGTGTCTTCAACTTAAATTCAATCGCCTTTGGATAGTTTTTTAAGAGGTAATTGGATTGGCCTAATCCATCATAAATTCTTGCAATGATTGCTTTGGCTTGAATTTCCTCAGCAACCTCCAATGCTTTTTGAAGGTAGGGAAGGGCTTCATTTGGATCGCCAAAGGTGTAGTGCGCCGAGCCAATTCCATTTAAAGCATTGGCAATCCCATCTAAATGATTGACTTCTTCCGCAACTTCTAAAGACTTTTCACTGTATTCAACTTGTTTTTCATATTCTCCAAGGAAGTAAAAAACAATGGCTAAATTATAATTGGTGAGAATAATGCCCTCTTTTTCAGCTATGCTCGTAAATCGTTCGAGTGCCTCAAAAGTAAGCTCAAGTGCCAGGTCATAATCTCCAAGCCAAACATTGGCAGCTCCAAATACTGCAATGGCCCATACTTCACCAGCTTCATATTTTTTTTGGACAGATTCTTCCAAGGCCTCTTCTGCGAGACGGATGGCTTCGTTGGGCTGAGTGCGGACTAGGTCCCAAGCTTTTTTATTTTTAGAGTCAATCGATTCTATCCGATCTAAAACTTTCATCCAGTGAGGATTAAATAAGAGCTATGCCCAACAATATACGAATTTAGAACCACTTTTAGTGGTAGAATTTCCCAACGCTAAATATCTGAGCTGATTGAAATGGCTAAATCATTTTGTTTCGCTTGAAAAACAGAATTTTAGAAGAAAAAATGAAAATATTTTGGATTTTTTAACGACTTTATTTTCAGCCTTTTGGCATGCAAATTGATCTGTTAAATAAAAAGGTGATAATAAAAGATGATAACTTTTTGAAATATTCTATCGTACTAATTGTCACCCTACAATAAAAAATGAATGTTATGAAATTGAATGAATTTTTAAAGAACAGAAAGACAGAGGCGGCGAAGAAATTGGCCAACCACAAGATTTTGGGCATTCGATCAAGCCTGTCAATTATGGAGGTCGCAGAATTGCATGATATTGTTAATGGGATGGAAGGACTATTACCAACAAACCAAAACAAGTGGTTTATGGGATACCATAGCATGAACTAAACCGAAAATATTAATTACTAAATAGATAGAAAGGAGCTTTGAGCTCCTTTTTTTGTTTAGGATTGTATAACTCCGGAACCGACTAAAACATCATTCTGATACCAAACAGCAAATTGTCCTGGACTTACACCACTCATGAGTTCGTCAAAGAGTAAATAAATTCCATCTTCTTCCTTATAAAGTCTCGTTTTCACCAAAGGCTGTCGATAACGAATCCGAACCATATATTCTCTTTCTTCACCAACTTCCATTTCTTCCATAGAATCCAGCCAGTGAACATCTATTGTTCGAATAAAGAGTGCTTTTCTATTAAGTGCTGGATGTTGATTGCCCTGTCCAACGTAAATAATATTGCTTTCAACATCGGTACCAACAACAAATAAAGGAAGTGGAGTTCCACCAACATGCAAACCTTTTCGTTGTCCAATGGTGAAATAGTGTGCTCCATTGTGCTTTCCAACTACTTTTCCTTCGCTTTTGTCAAATTGAAAGGGAGTAGATAAAATATGATAATCTTCGGCTGAAATTTGATTTTGATAATCCTTAAGCTGTGGTAAATCTGCCGGAATTTCAACAATTTCACCATCTTTTGGTTGCAGTTTTTGCTGGAGAAAAACAGGAAGTTTTACTTTCCCAACAAAACAAAGACCTTGAGAATCTTTTTTATCGGCAGTGACCAAATCCAATTTAGTTGCAATTTCTCTTACCTCTGATTTTTGGAGCTCACCAATAGGGAAGAGCGCTTTAGCTAGCTGATCTTGCGTTAATTGACAAAGAAAATAACTTTGATCCTTATTATTGTCCTTTCCTGCTAACAATTGAAAACGTCCATCCTTTTCAGCCTTTCTACAATAATGACCTGTTGCGACAAAATCAGCTCCCAATTTTTCAGCAGCTTTCAAAAAAACGTCAAACTTAATTTCTCTGTTGCATAATACATCAGGATTAGGAGTACGACCAGCCTGATATTCATCAAACATATAATCGACAATCCGTTCCTTATATTCTTTGCTCAAATCAAGTACCTGAAAAGGAATTCCTAACTTCTCTGCTACCAACAACGCATCCTGGCTATCATCAATCCATGGACATTCATCCGAAATGGTAACCGATTCATCATGCCAGTTTCTCATGAACATAGCAATCACATTATATCCCTGCTCTTTGAGTAGATAAGCTGCAACCGAGGAATCAACTCCTCCCGACAATCCAACAACAACTGTTTTCATTTACTATTAAGTGATTTGAATTGCAAAATTACGTTTAATGTGCATAAAGGAGTTAAAAACATTAACAATAATTAACTGCAAATCTGGTGTAATTTTTGTTCCTTCGTAACTATAATGCGGTTTTTAGTCACCTGTTTTTTGATCATTTTTGCTTTTGGAGCCCAAGCACAAACTCCAAATTATAATGACTCTTTAATTACCATTAAGGGAAAAGTAGTTGATACCAGCTATGCGGTTGGTTTCTATAATTTGGTAGTCGTAAACAAATCAGTTGGAAAAGGAATTTTTGGGCAATACAACGGAACTTTTGAAATAACGATTAAAAAATCGGATCAAATAGGTGTTTCGGTTGTTGGATATCAAACCATTTATTTAAGTTATAAGGACAGTTCTTATAAGGAAAGCTATTCTCCTACATTGTATGTCCAACCTTTAGAATATACAAGTGAGGAGGTTGTTGTAAAACCGCTCAAAACATTGGATGAATTAAAAGAAGAACGGGAGAGTATTGCGAAACGTGAAGTGCCTACAGTTACAGTAACTAACGCAATTTCAAGTCCAATAACTGCTTTGTATGTGGCTTTTTCTAAACGAGAAAAAACCAAGCGTAAAGTGGCTGAAATGGAATATGTTGATCAGCAGCAAGATATTGTTCGTGAGATTCTTAGACTATACGTTCATCATGATATTATTGATTTGAATGAAGACGAATTTGAGGAATTTGTTGTTTTTCTAAACCTAAACACAAACTTTTTAAAGTATGCTAATGATTATGAGTTAATTACTTATATCAAAGAAAAGTTTGAGCACTTCCAAAAAATCCAGGAAGGTTTTTAAACGGCTGAACTTTTTGGTAAGAAGTTTGTAGCAAATAAAAAAAAGCTAATGAGATTATTATTTGTTTTACTCCTTCTTGTGTCGGTTAAGTCTTCCTTAGCTTTTAAGGAAGTTTTACAGCCTTACTATACCATAATCTCTGATGAAAAAAGTGATTCTATCGAAAGAGGATACTGTCTAATTGAAGGACATTGTAGAATGTTTTCTAGCCATAATCCAGTTATCGGAACTCAGATTGGAGGTATTTATGAAAAAACACCTAAGCAGGAAGTTAAAGATGTTTTGACTGATTCATTGGGGTATTTTTCAATCAAATTACCTGTTGGTTTTAAAAGATTTTGTGCTTACCGTCTTGGATTTGAAGAAAGTTGCATAGCTGACTATAACTTTAAAAGTAAGCATAGAATACAAATTGACATTTACTTACATAAAGGAAGACCACATGTTAAAAGAAAACCAGTGATCTATTTGTACTCTGAGGAGCCCTTAAGTGCTAATGTTCAGCTTGATCCACATGGTGAATTTACATTTACCTATCCCAAATATAATGAAGGTTGGGATGTAGAAGTCTCTGAGGATGGACAGCTGATTGAAAAATCAAATGATAAAGAGTATCCTTACCTCTTCTGGGAAGCAGAGTCACAAGATGTTATGTATCAAACTAATGGAATGGAGATTGAAGGTTTTTTGATAAAAACAGATACGACT
>JAKSBJ010000253.1 GCA_022361195.1 Flavobacteriales bacterium | reverse complement strand
TAAAAAACCAAATTTGAGAAACAAGGATTAATGGATAGAAATAGTTAGAATTTGGAAAGGTTCGACAAGCAACATTAAGTCTTTATACCTATTGTGGATACAGCTAAAACATAATAACTTGCATGTTATCTAAATAGGAACTATTACACTAGTCTTTTAAGCTACTCAAAAATGGCTAATCAAAAAACATATCATACTAACGAGGCAAAAAAAAATTGGCAATACGATCTCTTAATTCAACGAAAGAGAAATCTAGTAATGATGGAGGAAGAAGTAACTTCTCAGGATTCATCGGAAAAAGAAGCAGATGCTGTTGCTGATAAAATTGTATCTGGGGGAAGTGTTAATTCGGTTAACTTTCAAGCTATTAATCAACAACCTAAAGGTAAAGCTAAAGATGTCTCTGTTCAAATGCAAGATTCAATTTCAGACCCTTTGCAAAGTAGCAAGGGGAAGGGGCAAGTACTTGATACCTCCACTAAAAGACAAATGGAGTCCCAGATGAATACTGATCTGAGTGATATTCGTATTCATACCGACGACCAATCTCATAAAATGAATGATACGATCAATGCTCAAGCCTTTACTCATGGTCAAGACATTTATTTCAACAAAGGAAAGTACGATCCAAAATCTGATCAGGGAAAAAAACTGCTCGCACATGAACTAGTTCATACACAACAACAAAAAAACGGTCAGGAGCAAAATATACAGCGATCTATTAAACTTGAATTTCAAACTTACAACCGAATATGGAAAGTTGGAAAAGACAACAAAGCCTCCCTATTACCGAGGAAGTATGGCCCTTCAGGCAATACAGTTGAAGACGGAGATGAAGTTGCTTATCTCACTACAGGTAAACATGGAAGAGGAGCTCAAGCTGAGGGTTTTGTAAGAGTTGACAAGGGTGAAGTATACATGACCAAAGCTAAAAAAGTAGACTTTTATAAACTTCCTCAATTTATTAAAGTTTATCAGTTCACAGAACAGATAAAAACGTATAAAAGTGGAGGAAAAACCTATGCTGAAGTTATAGGAAAACGACCTAAAGAAGGCCAATTAAAATTGATAGGACAAAGGAATTTCTCTTACAAAACGGGCAAATTTAACCGCAATACATTTAGGTTCTATTATAAGAATAAAGATGGGACAAATCTCCCTCTCCATATAGATGAAGAGGGTAAGTTTAAATATGGATATGTTCCGTTCATGAAAGTTAAAAGCCTAAGTGAAAGCGAAAGCAACAGTTATTTCAAAGCTCATTATGAAGAAATTTATAAAGTTTCTAAAGCTGAAAAAAAAGGAGATGCCAATATCTATGGGGTTCCTGTTAAGGTTGATCTAATCAGCTCAAAAGACAACTCAAAGCATTACGATAACCAGGAGAAATATAGTTACACTCCTGATACCTATGAAAAAAAATATTATTTGTCTAGTCAGTTCACTTCAGACAACAAGCTTAAAAAGGGAGCAAAGAAGATGGAAGCCCACCTTGACCTAAATGGTAATTTCCAAATTGGTCACGTCAAAAAAATGAAAAAGAAAAAGGCCAAGGAACAAACGGCTATGGAACTTCAATCTGAAACTCATGGAAAACTAGAATTTGAAACTCCAAAATGGTTTAGAAGCTGGGATGCTCTAAAAGACAGAGGTGAAGATGCGGTAGCTATGACCAAAAAGATAAATGCCTCGACTCCAATCACATCAGGACCAGTTTATGATTCGATTAAAAGAAATAAAGAAACAAATAAGTTAGGTAAAATTGTAAAATGGCCCTTCAGTACCTCTCATTTAACTAACCTAAATAAAAAAGGAGAAAAACTTTATGTTCAAATTTTAGATGAGAATTGGGAAGCATCAGTTCAGGTTTCAGAAGGAACCAAGCTCTCTGAATTTGGGTCTCTGTTAAAAGATAATGATGGTAAATATAAGAGTGCCGATTTTATTATTCCATTGGCAAAAAAGATAGTTACTAATGCTTTAAATGCCAACACATCAATCAAGAATCAACATCGCAGTCTTTTCTCCAATCTCGACGGATTTATTGAGCTCATTATGTCGTACATTCTATGGGGACAAACCAGAGTAAAGGGTGGACATAAAGATACTTTTCGAATACTCTCCCGAACAGGTTTCGCGGATATGCATAAAACACTATTATCTGAAGATGAGCGAATACTTTATAGGTCCATGTTAGGAGTAAAAAAAACAAATCATTCAATTCTAAGCAATAGTTTAGAGACAATGATAAACTTTACCATAAATCAAATAAATATTGATATTGAATTGGATAATGTTGAACGAAAAAAGAAAGGATGGAAACTAAAAAAAACGATTGAACCTACCACACTAACATCGAATACAAAATTTTATAAAGGAGGAGCAGCAGTTAATCCAACGCTAAATTCTTGGTTAAATGAAATCGCAAAAAACAATGATTTATTGGATGGTAAGAGAGTTGGTGTCCCAGATGCTATGGGAGCAAAACCGATTGCGACAAAACCTGGAGATAAAGATTATATGCTAGGTTTGTTCGAGATTAGACAGAGTCCGGTAGATTTGACATCTGACAAATGGGTGAGCTATGCGAAAAAAATGTTTGAGGCTTCGAGGGCCAGATCTTCACATACACCAGATGACCCAAGTACACCTAATATTCGCGAAGCTTCAAAAACCGGTTTAAAGAAATAAACTACTTTATGAAAAAGTTTTGTTTTTATACTTTGATCATTTTTTCAATAATAGCTTGTAAAAATTCACCTGAAACAGAACAAGGTGTTAAGCCATCAACAGAAAAACCTCTTGAGTCTTCCGAAATTCAAGGTGATTGGACCGCTTATGTTACTACAAATAAAAATATTAATGAACCAGGTGAAGTTTTGGAAAACTCTCCTAATGAATATCAAATCATTAACTGGCGAATTAAAGGAGATACTATCACCTCTTCAAATTGCTTATGCGAGTTAGAATTTAAGCGACACTTTAAGTTGAAAAATGATCTACTATACTTTTCTGGTTTTAATTCCCCATATGGAAAAGTAAGTTTGGAAGATGATCAATTGATAATTGAAGCCTCTACTAAGGACGAATCTTCATTCTTTTTGTCTTTCTCTAAAGATTCTTTTGATGATAAAAAAATCAACTTAATTGAAAGAAATTTGGTTGATTACCAATGTTTATCAGCTCAATTAAATTTAGTTACTTATTTCGAACCTGAAGATGAAGCTCCATATACATTCGACTATCCTATTAATCTACCTGAATCAATTCAAATTCAAACCATTGAGGAAGCCAAAAACATCTATAATGAAGGCATAATTAACCTAGGAATTGATGGACAAACTCAACCTTTTCGTCTAACTAAATTAGAATGGAACTATAATCAATCCAACACCTCTAAACACATTCCTTTTCGCATGGAAATTGAGCCAACTAATTGGTGGAAAGAAACATCATTTCGAATTACTTATGAAAGTCAAAATGCGGATTCTGAAAACTGGTCAACTTCATTTAAGTGGGAATAGATCGTTAATTCTACCTCACTTCATTCCAACATTTTTCACACAACTCCCCTGTGCTCTTATCAATAGTACGGATAGATTCATTTGCATCATTCATTAAACAATTCGCTTCAGGGCAATG
>JAKSBJ010000275.1 GCA_022361195.1 Flavobacteriales bacterium | reverse complement strand
TTTTGGATCGTACAAAACGGTAAACTTGGGAGCACCCGATATTAATTTAATATACCGAACAATTTCTGGTGGAGCATTGTACTTGCCATTGGGCTTATGGTACCTTGGCATAAAATCATGTAGCTCAAAGGTGTTTTCACCATCTGAAAAACGAGTCACCAAAATTGCAGTCTTCGGATGATACTGCTGGGTAATTTCGTAGTTATATTTAGTAATAATCTCAAAGCTACCTCCATTCTTCTCATCTAACAGCTTTGCAAAAACCGATGAAGAGTCAAATTGGGGCAAACAACACCATTCCAAAGAGCCTCCTTCTGAAATCAAAGCGGCACTTCGACAGTTTCCTATTATTCCGTAATTTAGATTATCCATGTAAATTATGATTCATATACCGTATTTTATAGGTATTTTCTTAATTATTAATCGAAAAAACTTCAATTTTATTTCATCAAACCAAAAACATATTCTATGGGTAAAACTATAATTATTTCCAATAGGCTGCCAGTACAATTGCAAATAAGTGATGGTGGGCTTACTGCAGTGCCCAGTGTCGGGGGTCTCGCTACGGGGTTGAAATCTGTTCACCGTGATGGAGATGGTCTTTGGATAGGTTGGTCTGGTTTGACATCAGAAGATATACCAACAGCCCTTGAGCCCAAGATTGATGAAGCTTTACGCGAGTTAAACTGTAAAAAGGTTAGGCTGACATCAAAAGAAATTGACGGCTTTTACTTTGGCTTTAGCAATAGAACCATCTGGCCTCTTTTTCATTACTTTATGGAGTATACTGAGTTTGAGCTTGATTTTTGGAATGTTTATAAAGAGGTAAATCGAAAATTTGCAGAGGTTGTAATTGAAAACTCAGCTGAAGATGATACCATTTGGGTGCACGATTACCAGTTAATGCTTTTGCCACAAATGATAAGGGAAGCCCGCCCAAATGCTAAAATTGGGTTCTTTTTACATATCCCCTTCCCTTCGTATGAAATTTTTAGAACCATGCCTTGGCGTGAAGAGGTCTTACTTGGACTGTTAGGTTCAGATTTAATCGGTTTTCA
>JAKSBJ010000145.1 GCA_022361195.1 Flavobacteriales bacterium | reverse complement strand
TAAGGAGAGCCATTCTGCTCGATACTTTGTAGAGTTTTTTCGTTCCATTTTCCTTCTCCATTCAATCTTTTTAGTGTAGCCAATTTTTATAATTGGGATCAAGGTATTGTCTGATCCAGTAATGGTTTTCATGTTTTTCGATAGAAAAATGGTTGAAACATCGAAAACAAGGCCCTTGAACTCATCTTTTCCTTCCAACGCTTTAAAACGAAATCCTGGTCTGAAGTACCAAAAATCTTTTTTTGCTCCTGCTGGAAAATAATCATGATAAACTTTACGATTATTGGTTATTCCGAGATAGTTAAAATCGCAGAACATGGATATATGCTCCTTTATCAGGATACACTCTACACCAATATTCCCTCCAATGGTGAAAATGTCATTTTTATTGCTTTTAAAGGTTGTTGAATCGAGATTGAAAAGCGAATTTCCTCTAACAAAAAGTGTTGCGTTGAAGCCCACCCTTGGCTCAATTTTATCTTTTTCTTTCTTGCATTCGGCTATGTTGGGAATTCCTACGATAGCCCTTAGATTCGCAGAGTAATTGCTGATTTCAGAAATGAACAGAGTTTGTCCTGTTCTTGAAACATCAAAATTTTGGTCATCTACTTGAGTAACTTGAATCCAGGCATCCATTCCAAAAACCCCCTTTGTAACTGGTGTACTCGCAATAATAGTAGGCCTGAATCCGATTGCTTCATTACCAGTAGCCAGATTAGAACCGAATGCTAAAATGGGGTAAGGCTTTTTTTCCTCATTTTCTGTAGTGTATTTTTTAATCTCCTTTGAGTCTGCTGGTTCATTTGATTCAACATCTGCGGCAATTCTATACTTGTTTTCTTGTCTCTTAAGTTCATTTTCATTTAAGTCCATGAGGTTCATTTGCCCATTAACACTAGTACAAAATAGTATTAGTGCATAAAAAAATATTCTTTTCATAATGTTTGGTTTAACACTACGAAAATGCTTGAAGATTATATTGTTCTAATCACTATTTCTAGTGAAATATGGAATTTGATTATAAATCGAAACCTTTTACAATACCAGTTTGTAAAGCATAGCGAAAAATACCAGCAGCATTTTTAACATCTAGCTTATTCAATATACTTTTTCGATGACTGTTGATGGTATGTTGACTTAAGTGCAAGATGTCTGCTATTTCTGCAGTACTTTTTTCTTGAACAATAAGTTGTACCACTTCTTTTTCTCGTTCAGAAAGCTCTACAATTTCAATGTCTTTGGAGAACTGTTTGGATGTAAAAGAATCAATAATGCTTTCCTGTATCTCATTACTAAAAAAACGCTCTCCTGATATTAGAGTTGAAATTGCCTCAAGAAGAACTTGTTTTTCTGAATTCTTTAGTATGTAACCATCTGCTCCTGCAGAGATAAGTGTTTTTATGAATTCACTCTTTTTGTACATGCTAAGAATGAGTACTTTGATTTCAGGATATTTTTGTTTTATCATTTTTGTGATCTCGATTCCATCAATCACTGGCATATTAATATCTAAAATCATTAGATCAATTTCACTTTCATTATCGACGGTTTCTAAAACCTGTTGTCCATTTTGAACTTTGGCTAGAATTTCAATTCCTGGTTCAGTCATTAGAAGAGCTTCTATGCCATCCAAAAAAATTCTATGGTCATCAGCTAAAATCAACTTTACATGCATACTATTTGGGATAAAGTTTTATTTGATACTTTGTGCCATTTCCTGGGGTGGAGTTTATATTCAATTCTCCATTTAATTTTGAAATTCGGGCTTCAATATTGTTAATGCCCATTCCTCGTTTAATAGTAGTTGGATTGAAGCCTTTCCCATCATCAGAAATATCCAGGAAAATATTGGAATTCTCTTGTCTCAAATCAACAATCAATGTTTTGGCATTAGCATGTTTTAATGAATTGCTGAAAGTTTCTTGAATGATACGATAGATATTGATTTCTACGTCAGAGGGAAATCGTTTTTCTTCCAAATCCAAATTCAGAACAACTTTAATTCGTCCCGCTTCTTCAACAGTGTTTTTCAGATTTTCTAAAGCAACTGATAAACCAAATCGAGAAAGGGCTCCAGACATTAAATTATATGCGATGGATCTAGTGTCTTCAATGGCTTGGTCCAGAAGTTTGTAAGTCTTTTGATGAGTTTTTTCTTTTTTCGTGTCCTCTAGGCTGACTTCTAAGTACATCTTAGCAGCGGCTAGCGTGCTGCCAAGTCTGTCATGAAGATCCTCTGAAATTCTTTTACGTTCTTTTTCTTGTCCTTCAAGCATGGATTGAATCGATACCAATTCTTGTTTTTGGATCAAATTATTGACTACCTGGTTATGTCTCTCTTTTTCTTGTTGACGCTTAAGTTTATTCATGCGCAACCGTTGAAGAAAGAGAATTGAAAGAATTAGTGTAGTGATCAGTGTACCTACAAAAGCAGCAGTAAGTCTGAAGTTTTTAGATTTTGTTTGCTCTGAAACAAGTTTTTCGTATGCTAGATTTTTATCATTTTTATACTCAAATTTCAACTTTTCAAGTTTTGTTTCATGTTCGTAACTTGAAAGACTATCATTTAAACTTGAGTATTTTTCAAGGTATAGAAGTGCTTTTTCTGAATTCCCTTCCTTTTTATGAAGTTCATATAGATGATCATAAACCTGTAATTGATATTGAGCATTATTTAAATAATTGTTGACTGAATCGGCTTGCATTAGTAGTTGGATAGATTTACAGCGATCGGTTTGTTCTTGAATGACCGCCATACTTAAATTAGAAACAATCCAGGGAGCATATAAATCTCCTTTTTCAAATGTCCAAACTAGTTCGTTGTACATGGATTCAGCCTTCTCAACATTTCCTAACTCGAATTGACAACTGATCACGTTCATTTGAAGTTTTCCATGTACTTCGTATTTTGTTGAATCGGGATGCCATTGGTAGCTTAAATCATAACAAGCTAAGGCTTCTTCATAGTTGTATAATCTGAAATTGGCACCACCTACGTTTTGCCAGGATTTTGAAATGATTATAGAGTCTCCTGTGGAAATGGCCATTTTAAGAGCTTTCTGATAGAACTTCATGGCGTTTTCATATTCTAGGTCAGAATTATTGTAATTCCTTTCATCTTCAAAAGCAACTCCCCGATTATAATGGACATTACCTATATTTAAATAAGAGCTGGCAATACGGACGGAATCCCCTAGTCTTTCACGAATTCTAAATCCATGATTCAAAAGAGATAGAGCAGTATCTATCTTTCCTAGTTCTAAATGTGCTACACCACTTAAATTACAGCCATTCCCAATAGCTTCGAAATCGCCATGTTGCAAACCATGTTTGATTGAAAGGTTTGCGTAATATAGAATGGAATCATTGTCTATTCCAATGAAGGCTTCTCCGGATTTTCGAAGAAACTTGGTTCTTTTTTGAACTTTCTTAGTACGAGGGTTTTGATTCCATTTTGGGTTGTTGTTTTCTGCTAAGGCTGTGATCGGAGTTAATACAGCAATAAGCTGAAAAACAAGAGGAAGTAAGTTTTGGGAGTTCATACTTGAATATAGTAAAAACTCCCAAAAACTTTATTTAGCTAAGTTGTTGATTTGACTTTTTGCTGTTAAGAACTTGAACCTCCGCCACCTGAGGTAACTAGAACGGATGTTCTTCTTTTGCGTTTTAGATGCTTATTATCGTTCGAATCGTTTAGAATGCAAAAGACCTCGGCAAGTCGACCGCTAGCAGAGTCTTTATCCATAGAAGTTATGAATACTATTGGATCAGTTTCATCTTGTTCATCAGTCTCCTTTTCTCTTACATGTACAGATACTGGGTGAAAAAAATTGCTGTCTTTCCAGTTGGAGGGCCATTTATGATAGGTAAAGACGGGAGCTGCTTTTTTTAATTTTTTACCAGGGTTACCAATTTGAATGAACAAGACATCCTTATTGGTTTCTGGATCTAAGCCTATATAGGTTTGGATTTCAAATTTTTCCATGATTTATTTGGTTTATGTTAAAAATTTTCATTTTTGAATAGTGGTGTTTGAGTTCTAAGTTTAGTGTACTTGTGGCCTTGATGATAGTGCCATTTAGGAAGAACTCTAGTATACTCTTCTGAGGAGAGAGAACAAAAGGATTCCGGATGTCTAGTTGGGTCTACCCTTGAGAAATTCAACGGGTGAAAGGTGATTAGATGCATATTGATTCTATCGAATAACTCTACTAGGTTTTTGGGGCTAGGGATGTTATTGACAGCGCAATGAAAAGCGACTGAAAATTCTGTCATTCTTGTTTCTCCAAGACCTGGAGCAATTACTTGTCTCTCTCCACTTGAACCTATAATTATGACTGAAGGTTTTACATCGAATAGATGAACATATTGAATACTGGAGAGAATAGTGTTGTAAAGAAGAAGATTTGGGACAAACCAAGGAAGTTTTTTCGAGGAGATTTCCGAAAAGGCTGATTTTTCCATCCCAGAGAAATAGTCGAAGCCAGTTATTCCTGAGTAGCAAGAATCAGAGAGTATAACAATTCTACTGCCTATAGCAAAATCTTTAACAGCCATCCATAATTCAAAGTGAAAGAAAACGCGATCATATAATCCCCAACCTTCGTCCTCTCGATCTGTATGAAGCAAATTCCATTCAGAATGTTCTGGAAGAACTTGGAAAGAATGGCCACAAAAGTAAATTACCAATATATCACCTTCGGTCATTTCTTTTTTTAATTTGGTTAGAGTTTCCAGTAAAAAGGTGGATGTTATTTCTGAACCTTTAGGTCGTAATATTTCAAACTTTGAGTTTTGAAGTTCTGAAAAATAAGAGTTAAAAAAAGTAGTAGATTTTCCCGCCGCTGAAAAGGGATAATGCGCGCCTCCGTAATTGGAAGAATTTACTTCTTCAACTCCCAGTAAAATCGCATATTGTTTCGCCATAGTTTTTGTTTTTTGGATGAAACAAATTTGGTTAGATGATTTTTTTGAGCAATCACTACTTATAGTGAAAATGCTGAGGAACACGGAGATTAGGTTTGCCCCAGTATTTACTAAAAACTTATAAGAAATGTTAACAGCAAACGTATTGGAGACTATCAATTATGATGGAGAAAATCTTGAGAAACTACAAAGAGCATTAATGTTAATGGAAACTACTTTGAACAGTGAAGAGTTTAAAGCAAAAGTATTAGAATTTGATTCTTTTGTTTACAGACGATTCATCTGTATTAAAGTATTCAGAACTTCTGTGAAATTCAAAACAATAATGCCAAAAGAACATGAAGCTTATACAAATGAAAAGTTATTAGATCATTTATTAAGAGGACGACGAAAGTTGGGAGAAAAGACCTATATGGACTTGAGGTTAAAACTTGGAAGAGGTGAGGGGGTAGGAAGTACAGACATGTTTACAAAATTAATAACAACCAATGAGTGGGCTTTTAAGACAAAAACTGAAGCTCATATAGCCGGACATATTGCCCGTGAATACTTGCAGACACTTGGATTTAAACATACGCATAGCAGGTGTGACGATAAACGTGATTGTTATTCCATTCCTTATGCAATTGGGAATTTGGTGTAAATTGTTCTTACCGGTGCCAATAGTCATGGCTGTGAGGGAAAAAAGGGATATATGTTTTAGATGTTGGATAAAGATGATTAATTGTTTTGTTCATCCATTCTAACTTTAATCCCAAAACAAAAAAAAAGCCCAGTGAAAACCACTGAGCCTTTTCCTTTCTTAATGATTTCAAACTAATTACGGAGAGAGAAATTTAACATTTCAGCACCTTCCAATTT
>JAKSBJ010000147.1 GCA_022361195.1 Flavobacteriales bacterium | reverse complement strand
CGTATTAAACGTTCTTTGGAGTCATAGAAATAGAAGATTCCGTCTACAATCCCCTTTTCTTCAGTAGAGCAACAACTATTTTCAATGGACTTTAATTGTCCTTTGGGATAATAAGTGAATAGTTGTTCTTTAATGATGGTAGCTGAGTCTTCATAAAGTCTTTGTCGAATTAGCCTTCCTGCTTCATCATAAGCGTAGACGTTTTTTCCTGCACCCATCAAAAAACCATAGTGTTGCGAATAGCGAGCAACCAAATGCGCTCCATCAAATTCCAGGATATACTTTTCTAAATTGGCTTCAGTATGATGAGAGTAGGCGGTTAAATAACCTAAACTATCAAAAACATAAACGGGATATCCCGAGAAACTACCATTACGGGTAATATCGCTTTTTCGTGCCAAAATTCCATTCGGGTAAAAAGCATAACGAGTGGTTTGAACGGTATCTAATCGATTGAGTTCTTCCCCTACTAAACTTAGTTGAATGGTGTGCTCTGTTAGCTCAGAGACTTGCTCCTTTAGCTTAAAATCATTCCAGTTGGCATGTTCTAGTTCCAATCCCTGTCCGAAAGAAACAAAAGGGCTCAAAAGAATTGGAATTAGCAAGGTAAGACGAAACATGCAGTGTTTATTTTTTTCTGTTCTTATAAACTTTCTTGATGGTAAAACGTGACTTTCTTGGTTGACGACCTTTGTTTCTCTTTTTCCAATACAATTCCTTTTTTCGGCGTTTGGCCAATTCGGTTTTAGCTCCTTTACTTTTTCGTTGTATCCACCAGGCCAAAAAGATAACAATTCCAATTATTGCAATGGCAATAAGAAAAACGGTCCAATCGAGAGAGTCCATTGGCTTTTTGTTTCCTCCCCCTTTGCCATGCGGAGTTAATGAGCGTATGCTGGTTAAAAGAATGGGAACAATTTTCATCTCGTTCCTTTTTTATAAAGAATGTATTTATTCAAACTTTATTTGCTGAAAAGGATCAAACTCATTCATTGGATTTAATTCAACCACAGTTTGGTTTTCAACCTTAATGGTTCGTGATGGAAATTGTTCCATAATAGAAAGGTCATGCGTTGCCATTAAAACAGAAGTCCCTTCTTTAGAAATAGCCATTAAAACAGCCATGATTTCTCTAGAAGTTTCCGGATCTAAATTTCCCGTAGGCTCATCGGCCAAAATAAATTCAGGACTATTAATCAAGGCACGAGCAATGGAAACTCTTTGCTGTTCCCCTCCCGAAAGTTGAAAAGGCATTTTAGTTCCTTGCGAATCCAATCCAACCAATCGTAAAACTTCGTCTACTTTGGCTTTCATGGCTTTTTTGTCTTTCCAACCTGTTGATCGCATTACAAAAATTAGGTTTTGCTCTACATTCCGGTCTGACAATAATTGAAAGTCCTGAAAAACAATTCCCAGTTTTCTTCTCAAATATGGAATTTGCTTGCGTTTAAGTTTTTGCAATTCAAAGTCGGCAACCATTCCTTCACCTCCGCTCAAAGGCAATTCGCCATATAAAGCTTTGAGTAAACTACTTTTTCCCGATCCGGTTTTTCCAATCAAATAAACAAACTCTCCTTTTGCCAAATGAATGTTTATGTCTTTCAAAACCAGTCTTTCGCCTTGGTGAATTTCACCATTCTTAATCCAGAATATGTTGTTGGAATTTTCCATAAAATCTTATCCACTCAAAAATAGAGATATCCTTAACAGCCCTCTTTGGTCAGGTCAAATAGTTATCAACAAGCAATCGTATATCAATGAGTTGGTCAAAATTTGAGCGGTCGGGGGATAAAACAATAATCTTAACAGATTTGCGTTTATAACTTTAATCCTTATCCATAAAAACCCTTCTTAACACACGTAACTTTACAAGCTTAAAGTAAGATATAATAGAAATTATGTCGTGCAATTGAGCACAATGTGGTGTATATGTTAAGATTAACTTTTCTTCTGGCTTTTCTAATTTCACTGGTTTCATATTCCCAGTCAACCAACCGTTATACCGGCGATTATGCTCGTTATTATACGGCTGAAGATTTATTTGAAAAAGAAAAATACTCTGCCGCTCGGGAGGAGTTTGAAATTTTCATGAAAGAATTGGGAGATCGGGAAGATCCTCTTTTTGTAAAAGCCAAATATTATCATGCTCTCAGTGCTCTAAAACTGTACCATGCTGATGCTGAAAAGCTACTGTTAGGCTATCTGCAAGAGTATCCAGAGTCTGTTCATCGTCAAAGCATTTATATGGAGCTGGGGCGGTTTTATTATCGTAAAAAGAAATATGATAAAACCATTAACTGGTTGGCTAAAATAGACCTCTATGATGTAGAAGAGGAAAATAGAGGAGAATACTATTTTAAGCTAGGGTATTCGTATTTCAGAGAAGGAGAATCTAAAAAGGCAAGAGATGCTTTTTATGAGATTATTGAGTTGGAAGGACAGTATCAGGCTCCATCTATTTATTACTACTCACACATTGCTTATCAGGAAAAAAATTATCAAACAGCTTTAGAGGGATTTGAGAAATTGACAGATGATCCTGCATTTAAAAAAGCGGTTCCGTATTACATCACTCAGATTTACTACTTGCAGGGTAATTATGACAAATTGTTGGATTACGCCCCAGCAGTGGTGGATTCGGCTGATGTTAAGAATGAAGTTTCTATTTCTCATCTCATTGGTGATGCTTATTACAAAGTGGGTAAGTACGATGAGGCGGTTCCATTTTTAGAGGAATACAATAACAAAAGTGCAACAACCAGAGATGAAGATTATCAATTAGGGTATGCCTACTATAAAAGTGGGGCTTATAATGCTGCCATTAAAATGTTTGACCGAGTGGCTCAGGAAAGAGATGAATTAGGTCAGGTTGCATCATATCATATTGGAGAGTGTTATTTAAAGCAAGATAATTTTCTCTACGCCCGAAATGCTTTTGAAAAGGCGTCAACGCTTCCTTTTGATGCCGATATTGAAGAGGATGCTCTTTACAATTACGCGGTTTTGTCTTACAAATTGGATTTCAATCCTTTTGATGAGGCTTTGGAAGCACTGAACTTGTATTTAACACGCTACCCAAATTCAAAGCGAAACAAGGATATTTATCAATATCTTATTAATGTCTATACCACCATGCGGAACTACAAATCTGCATTGAGTTCGATGGATGAAATTCCGGAGAAAGACTTTAAAATGAAGAGTGCCTATCAAATGATGGCCTATAATTATGGAGTAGAGCTCTATGAAAATTCACAATACGGAAAATCCATTCAGTATTTTGAGTTAGTAAAGAAGTATCCAATCGATCCTAAACTCAATGCACAAAGTTTGTATTGGATTGCGGAGGCACACTATCGCAAGAAAAAATACGATGAAGCCATTTTGAGCTATCGTCAGTTTTTGGAAGAACCGGGAAGTTATGGTTTAGAATATCATAATGACGCTTATTATAATATTGCCTATTGCTACTTCAGGCTTAAGGATTACGAAAGTGCTACACAAAACTTCAGAACCTTTACGCAAGATGAGAATGAAACCAATAAAGAAAAAATTACTGATGCTTATTTGCGAATTGGGGATTGCTACTTTGCCAAACAACCAGCCGATGATGATAATGCCATTGTTTTTTACGAAAAGGCAATTGCGAATAATGGCGGACAAATTGATTATGCTAAGTATCAAATAGGTTTGTCATACGGATATAAAAAGGAGTATGAGTCCAAAGCACAAAAAATGCTTGACATTGTTAACAATCATTCTTCTTCAACTTTTGCGGTTCCGGCACTTTATGAGGCAGGTGAGGCTTATCGATTAATGGATGATCAACATCATGCAAAAGCTATGAAATTGTATAATCAGTTGATCATTGATTATCCAACACATCCAAGAGTAATTGATGCCATTTTCCAAATAGGAGTGCTTCACTTTAAAGAAGGAAATTATGCTTTGGCAGAAAAGCAATATTTAAGAGTTATCAATGAATTTGATGATCCGGTAAAGGAGAAAGATGCTATTTCGGCTTTAGAGTATGTTTATAAGGCGATGAATCAGCCAGATAAATACCTGGAGTTGTTGAATAAAATGGATATTGATTTTGATGCAACTTATGAGGATAATCTTCGATTTGATAATGCTATGAAGTTGTATGAGGATTCATCTTATGCAGCAGCTATTCCTGCTTTTGAATCCTATCTAAATAAATTTGATAAGCCATTGAATCAGGTTTCGGCCTGGTATCATTTAGCCACTTGCCATGATCGTTTGGAACAATGGGAAATGGCTATTCCGTATTACGAAAAACTTTTAAGTCAACCTACCAATTCATTTACTGAGTATGCTGCTTTAAAAGCTTCTGCTTATCGCTATGAGAGAGAGGAGTACGATATAGCAGTTGGACATTACCAACAATTAGAGGCTACTGCTAGCTTCCCAGAGAATAAACTCATTGCGCAAATTGGATTAATGCGTTGCTATACTTTTAGAAAAGAGTTTGACGTTGCTAAAAACTATGCGAATAAGGTACTACTCGATCCCCTTTCACTTGAAAACGTTCAAATCGAAGCTCATTATGTCTTAGGAAAAGCTGAGATGGAAGTGGGGAATTATGATTTGGCTTTGCCTGAGTTTGTTGAAGTTTCTGAAAATACAGCCTCAATTATTGGTGCTGAATCACAGTACTATGTTGCACTTATCTATCATTTAAAAGAAGAATATAAACAATCGGAGACTGAGGTAAGAAAACTCATGAAGGAAAAGGCCGGTTATGATTTTTGGGTAGCTAAGGTTCTGATTCTACAGGCTAAGAACTCAATAGGAATAGAAGATTATGTACAGGCTGAGTACACATTAAACTCTGTATTGAATGGCTATACCATAGAGGATGATGGAATTTACGAGGAAGTATATCAGGTGCAGGCAGTTTTAGAAGAACTTAAGAATCCTGAAAAGGATATTGACGACGAAGAAGACGACACAATTGAAATAGGAGATGGCGATGGAGAATAAACGATTAAAATATTGGCTTGGGGGCCTAATGGTTCTGTTGTTCTCGAATTCATTTTCGCAAGGGAATTCAGATCCGGATGATGAAGGTTATACGATCATTACAAATGCAGAACGAACCATTTCCCCTTCGTATCGAATTACCGAAAAGCCAGCAATTATTGATACGGTGATTCCTACCCCAAAAGTGGAATATCCACTCTTGAGTCGGAATATGCATACCGAAATTTCAATGGATCAAATTGAACCATCGAAAGTTCGAATCATTGAAAAGTTACCTAAACTGTACCCAGGTTATGTGAAATTGGGAATTGGAAATTATGCCAGTCCACTCGGAGAGCTTTATTTTAATTCTTTGCGTAACAGAAGAGTGAGTTATGGTTTACATGCCAAACACAATTCCTCTTTTGGAAATATTAAGGGATGGGCACCTTCCTCTTTTGATAATACACGTGTAGGTGCGTTTGGAGAGTTCAATAATGGCCAATACCGTTTTGAGACAGAAGCAAATTACCTCAACAATGGATATCATTTTTATGGTATCGAGGATACGACAGATTTTTTCTCAAAAGATTCTTTAAAGAACCGAGTGCAAGGGTTTCATGGTGGAATGCGTTTATCCAATACACCTCGAAAAGATAGTGCCACTTTATTGTGGACAGCCAAGACAGATTACGTGTACTTCCATGAGTTTAAACAAGATTGGGATTCAACAGGTCGTAATGCCCGCAATCACAATTACTTTTTTGGAGGTGAATTTGCTTATAAGCTCAAAAAGCACTTGTTTAGAGTTGATGCCGATTTCAGAATTAACCGTTATTGGGCGGGAGAAAATGATATGGGCATAGATTCCATTTACCGAAAAGATCATATTAATACTTTAATTCATTTAAGACCTTATGCGTCTACCTATGGTGATAAATGGAAAGTAGTTTATGGTGTGGATATCAACTTTGATTTCCCTTCCGAGCAAACCTTGCAAATTATTCCGGCATTGGAGGCAAAGTATAGCTTGTTGAACGATATGGCTATTCCTTACATTGGAGTTGGAGGAGGAGTTACTCAAAACTCATTTCATAGTCTTAACCGACAAAACCAATTTATTACCAGTAGTATTGATTTGTTAAACACCCGAAAGTTTGATGCTTATGCGGGAATCAAAGGAACCTTGTCTAAGAATTTGTCTTACAACATGCGTTTCCACTTTAAACGCTTTACCAATTTGCCATTGTTTGTTAATGATACTGCATTTTCCGATCTCTACCAGTTTACGGTGGTATATGATAGGGTAGATATGTATGGAGGAGTAACCTCACTTTCTTATCAAATGGCAGAAAAATTAAAAGTGGATGCGATTTTCGAATACAACCAATATGTGCCAACGGAGCAAGAGTTTGCCTGGAATCTGCCTCAAATTAAAATGACGGTTCGTGGTAACTATAACCTTTATGACAAAATTTTGGTGAAAGCTGATTTCCTTTTGGAAAGTGGTCGAATGAGTCCGGTTTATCTCTACAATCCAGCAGATGATAACATCCCGGTTGATTTGGGCTTAATTGCAGATGGAAACTTGCATATGGAATACCGTTACAATGACAGAATTTCAGTCTTCCTGCAGTTTAATAACATTGCTGCTCAAAAGTACTTCCGTTGGTATAAATACCGCGTTCAGGGATTCCAGGCATTGGGTGGAGTAACTTTCGGATTCTAAGTCCATCTTCCAATTCTTGTCCTATTTCATAAAATAACTATCTTTCAGTTTCGTTGGATTGCAAGATGAAAACTGTTGTACTGATCATACTAATGAGTGTTGGATTTGGCTCCTGGAGTCAGTTTCAATTCAAAGCTCAGGATTCCTTAATGGGAAACTATAGCCATTTTTCTGTGGACAATTTTGGTCGAATTTACCTCAGTCAAAATGATGTTATCCTTCAATTTTCCAATCAGTACGATACGCTTTTTTCTACTTCACTCAAGCAAATGAGTCCAACTTCGCTTGAGAGTTCCAAGTCTTTTAGAACTCTGGTTTTTGATCAAGAACGGTCGGTAATTCATTTTTTAGATAATACCCTAACAGATATTCATGGTGAAATTGATTTGGTGTTAATGGGAGTGCAACAAGCCGTTCTGGTATGTGAATCTTTTGCCGGAAATACCTTTTGGGTGTTGGATGAAGCCAATATGCGACTCATTAAAATGAATGAAAATTTGGAAGTGATTAGCCAAACGGAGAATCTTATTACGCTGTTCGAAGGTGAGAATCTCCCAAATCAAATGATCGAGTCAAATGACTTCTTGTTTGTTTGTATTCCGGGAATAGGAGTAGGAGTTTTTGATGTTTTCGGGACTTTTATCCGCATGTATCCTTGTGCTCCTGATCGAATTGATGTCTCCAATAATTATTTACTCATCCAATCAGGAAATAAAGTAGAGGTGGTGCCGCTCGAATCTTTTTTGGATACGGAATTGGTTTATCCGTTGCCAGAAGGGGTAAAAGAGTTTAGCTTTAGTAACGATAAAGTCTATCTGCTCAAGGATAACGGATTGTTTATTGGCTCCTTTGAAAAACAGGACTAAAAAATCGTTCAATGCCCACAAAAAGTCCAGTTTCTAAACCAAATAATAACTTATTTTTTATGCAGGCAAGATCATCTCTTTCAATTCGAGTTGATTGGTTATATTTGCCCTGTCCAAATATGACAAGCCAATGAAGAAGTTTTTTCGTTTTTTCATCTCTAAACAATTTCTGTTAAACCTTTTGGGAATTGTTGTAGTATGGATTGTATTTGTCTGGGTAGTTTTTGCTCAAATCAAGAACCATACAAATTATGGTGAGTCAGTTGAGGTTCCGTCCTTTTACAAAATCCATATGGATGATTTGGATGAATTTGTTTCCGGAAAAAACATCAATTACGAAATTCAGGATTCAGTTTATCTGGATGATTGGCCTAAGGGAACTGTTTGTTGGCAATATCCAAAACCAACCGATTCTACCGGAATGTCCGTTAAGGAAGGTAGAACAATTGTATTATCGGTTGTTCCGCTAAAGCCAAAGATGATAGCCATGCCTAAAGTGGTGGACATGTCTAAAAGAATGGCTGAGACAACACTAAATTCAATGGGAATCCGAACCAAGGTGAGTTACAAGCCTGCGGTTGAAGGGCCTGGATTTGTTTTGGATCAGTTGTATGACGGGCGTCCTATTCCAGCTGGAACCAGAATTCCAAAAGGAAGCCGAATTGAGTTGGTGGTTTCACAAGGAAAAACCGGAGAAGCTAGTGCATTACCGAATTTGGTTGGTTTAACAATATCTGAGGCGAGAGAACGTTTACTTAATCTGCCACTTTCACTCTATGTAGAGTGGGATGAGTCAATTGTAACGGAAGAGGATCACCTAAATGCCGTTATTACCGCTCAAAATCCAAACGGAGGAGAAAATGTGAGTGTTCAGGCAGGAACAACTATTACCATCTGGGCAACCAAAGCCAATGGAGGTGGTAACTAATAAGTGAAATGAAAAAACTAATCTATTTATTTGGATTTTTGGTGAGCCTTTCCGCTTTTGGACAAGAGCAAATTTTTCCGTTGAAATCCAATCCTTATTTGTTTTCTGAAAAAGTGTTTCAGGAAAGGTCCGGTGCAACAACTATCGACAGCACCTTTATTTATTCAATGGATACGCTCGAATTACCTATTTGGGATGATTTTTCATTGAATAAGTTTGAACAGTACGATGCTGATTATACTGATCCCGAAGTAAGCTCTACCTGGTACTATGCTTTATTAGACGAATCCATGGCAGTTTTGCACCTCGATTCTACTTATTGTGATTCTACTTTAGCACATCATGATACAATTGTAGTTACAGAGGGAATTGTAGATACCTATACTTCTTACTTCCCAACTGTGCAAACCATTAACGTAAGTGATTTGTGTAACTATCCGGTAGAGTATGTTGAAATGAATTTGTACCGAGAGTGCTATACTTTGGTTGATTCGGTGATTGACGGTGTTCCGGATCCTGATCAGGATACCATCTTTTACGAACCTACCTTTGTGCAGGACAGTGCACACGTTTTCTTTGTGGATGTTGATAACCCCGATTTAATTTGGGTGGATCACTATGCTTGTCATAATTATCGTTTTGCGGTAGATCCATGGTCATTAGGGGTAGCAACCTTTGATGGTTTAAATGAAAACGGAATGCCGTATGACTTTGGTAATGCTTCTGCTCATGAAGAGGCCGATCATTTAACTTCAAAACACATTAATTTAGCAGGTAAAACAGACGTTTACCTCACTTTCCTTTATCAGGCAAAAGGTCATGGAAATGATCCAGATGATCAGGATTCATTGCTCTTAGATTTTTGGAATCCGGATTCAGGGAAATGGTACCCTTCGGGATGGTTTGTTGACGGAACGGTGACGCCGAATGAATGGGATACTGTTCACTGGGCAATTCCAATTGCTCTGTTAAAAGATGGTTTCCGTTTTCGTTTCAGAAACTGGGCGTCAACTTCAGGTGCTTTAGATCATTGGCACATTGACTATGTTAACTTAAAAGATAATGATTTGCCGACCATCGACAACTTCAGTGATTTGGCAATCTCTTATCCTATTAATACCTTATTAAAAGATTATACCTCGGTACCATGGGACCATTTCCAGAATGCTGATGCAGCTTCTAAAATGGTAGATGAGGCAGAGCTGTTTGTTTTTAATTCAGATAATGATGCGACAAATTTCTCTGATGGAAATTTAGAAATTCGTCACAATGGAATTTTGCAGGGAGGAAGCCCATTTGTGTTGCCTAATGCTGCTGTAGGAGGTGGATGGACAGGTAACTGGGAAGTTGGTTTGAATGCTTATCCTTATGATGTTAATGGAATTTACTCCTATGATAATTCGGTGACATCAGATCCTCAGGCAATGTTTGATGTGAAAATTAACATTGCTTCGGATGTGGGTGCTTCTAATGTCCATCTCGAAAATGATACAAACTATTTCCAACAACGCTTTGACAATTATTATTCTTACGATGATGGTTCTGCTGAAGCTGCTTACGGATTGAATGGGGCACATGCCTTTTTAGCTTATGAGTTTGAAGCTTATGAGGTGGATACTTTAACCGGTATTTTAATGCACTTTGTTCCATGGGTAGATGACTTAAGCTCAAAATTATTCTTGTTAACTGTTTGGGAAGATGATGGTGGAAAGCCTGGAGAAATTATTTATCAGGATGATTACTTTGAAGCTCACAGTCCAAATTATGCTGGATCAAAAAGTGGATTTAAATACTTTGAATTCTACAACACTGAATATGCAGTTGATGTTCCGGGAGAGCCTAAAAATAGATTAGGGGTACCTTTAACGGGAACTAAGTTTTATGTTGGATGGGAACAAATTGATGATGAAAGCTTACAAATAGGATTGGATTGGAACATTGACAATGGTGAAAAAATTTGGCGTAATACTTCCGGAACGTGGTTGCAATCATCATTTGACTGTTCTTTACTTATTCGTCCGGTTTTCTCAACTGGATTAAATTATACCTTATCGCAGGATGATCTTCAAAATACTGGAATGGAAATTTCCATGTATCCAAACCCAACCACCAATCAATTAAACTTTACAGGGTTGCCTGATCAGTTTGCATTGAGCATCTTTGACATGAGCGGACGTTTGGTTCATCAATCGCTGAACGAAACAAGCATTTTGGTTTCTGATTTGGAAACTGGAGTTTATGTTGTGGATATCAGAGACGAAAACGGTCAAAGCTTATATTCTGATAAGTTGATAAAAGAATAATGAATTCGGAAAATCAGTACGAAGAAGATGGCACAGGAGAGTCATCGGAAGAGTTGTATGAACATCACCGTCTAAAAGCAGATGTAGGGCAGGAAATATTGCGTATTGATAAGTTCTTAATGACGCGCTTGCCCAATGTTTCAAGAAGTAGGTTGCAAGCGATTGCTAAAACCGGGAATTTATTGGTGAATGGAAAACCAGTAACACACTGCAATTTGCAGTAATTTAATGTTTTGTAATCAGCTTCATAGTTCAGCAATTGCAGAGTGATTTAAAAACAAATCAAACAGAAATATTTATCAACAACTTAACTACTCTAAGTTATCACTGATTAACCTAAAACAGAGGTCGAAGAAGTCCGGCTTATCCATGACTGCTCGCCGCCGCATGGCAGGACAGTCAACGATTATATTTCTACCGAGTTGTTTCGATTTCAAACCTTCGACAATGCCATTAAATTACTCCAGCCTAATTAT
>JAKSBJ010000285.1 GCA_022361195.1 Flavobacteriales bacterium | reverse complement strand
TGATTTGTCAGAAAGTAAACACATTAAAGCCTCTTCCGTTCCTATTACGGCTTTTGATGTTAATATAGACCTTGGTATTTTCGTCACAGCAACTCAAAAATTGGATATCCGCATTTGGAACTTTGAAGGAAAAGAACTCAAGCATTTTAAAGGGAAAGACAGAGACAACCCTGGTAGAGAACCTATCAAAGCCATTGCCTTAAGTCCGGACGGATCCACTGTAGCCAGTTCTGGATTCCAACGTGGAATTTCACGAAAAAAGGGAGGTCAAAACAATGTCATTCGAATTTGGGATGTAGAAAGAGGTGGATTATATAAAGTATTGGAAGGAACAGTAAACCCGATTTACACCTTTGCTTTTCATCCAACCGAGAATAAACTTGTGACGCTGGGTGAAGATCGAAAACTCACCTTTTGGGACTTTGAATTGGCTGAAAAATATGGTGAAATTCAGTTGGTTGAACCTAAACGAGAAGTTGCTCCCAAACGAGCAGATGAGATGGCCGAGGGAGCTGTTAACGAAGGGAAAAAGACCTTTGGTGGTTTTGGGAGTCTCAAGGATAAAATAAATCCAGATGCCATTAAAAATAAAATTGAACAAAAGGTCAAAGAAAAAGGAACTAACCTTGCCGTTACTGCCGCCAAACGCTCATTTATAGAACGTCCAATTATCCTTTTTTCTGCACAGGGAAAATACCTCATCACCAAATTGCCAAAAGACGAAATTCGTTTGTATAAAATGAATGGACAACGTCCCGAACACGAAAAAGCTGTCTTTTCATATCAATCTAACATCAACCAAATTTTAACCTCTCCAGACGAGAAGTACTTGGTTGTATTGGGATCTGGAGATGAGGCTGTTTCAATTATTGATTTAGAAACTGGAGATTTTATTCAACAATTGGATACCAAAGCTCCTCAGTCAGACGCTAACAACGGAAAAGCGCTTAAACTAAAATACCTATACGAAGCTAATTCAGGTGCTTTTTCGCCTGACGGAAAGTACTTTGCTGTTTGTTTCAACACTTCCAAAACTTTTGTCTTTGATACTGAAAAATGGAACATTGTTTTTGAAAATTCATTACCCGATAATTTAGGATATGCCAAAGGAGCCTTTGTTAACTTTAGTGAAGATGGAAGTAAAATGGTCGTTAATACCATGAGTGGTGTTCAAAAATTCACCACAGGAGCTTTTAGTCAGCTTGGATCTGAAAAATTAAACATCAATGGTCATTCTGCGTCGATGGATAAAGCAAGTGATTATGCCATTACCATCTTTGAGAACTACCTCTACTTTGAACATTTGTTCACTGGTGAAACGCACAAAAGTTTACGTGTAAAACCAAAACAAATCACACACATATCCATTAACCCAGAAGGAAAAGTGGGTATAACTTTAAAGAGTGGACAATTCATGCTTCTGGATCCAGCTACTGGAAAAGAAGAAATTTTATTGGTTGCTGATGGTGATAATTACATCTTTAAAACCGGAGAGAACTTTTACAAAGTTTCCAAAGAGGGATATGACCTGGTGACCTTCAGAATTGGGAACAAAGCTTTTCCTTTTGAGCAATTTGATGCCGTTTTTAATCGACCAGACCTGGTCTTAAAAAAGCTAGGATGCAAAGATGAAGAATTGATTAATTTGTATGAAATGGCTTACCAAAAACGAATTAAGAAACTGGGACTAGAACCAACAACAAAAGTTTCTTTATCTGACATTCCTACCACTAAAGTTAAAAACACCATTTCTATTCCCGCTGCCACACAAGAGACCGCCGTCAACCTCAACTTTGATCTAAGTGATAAATCCAATCTCAGATCTTATAACATTTGGGTAAATAACGTACCTTTTTATGGTAAAAAAGGAAAGTCAATTAGTGGTAAAACATACAGCGGATCAGAAAAAATCGGGTTGGTTCATGGAACCAATAAAATTCAAATTTCCTGTCGTAATTCACGCGGTTATGAAAGTTTAATTCAAACCTTTTATGTCGATAAATCGGGGGATACTCCAGAACGTAATTTGTACTTGGTAACCATTGGTACTTCAGAGTATCATGATTCGCGGTACAACCTCAACTATGCAGTAAAGGATGCTAAAGACCTTGTCTCTTTGTTTGGTTCAGATACCAGTGTTTACACCAATGTTTATACTGAATCACTTTACAATAAAGATGTAACAGCTCAAAATGTAGATGGCGTTCATGAATTTTTGAAAAATTCAAAACCCGATGATGTCGTTCTCATTTTTGTAGCAGGACATGGAGTTTTGGACAACAATTTTGATTATTACTTTGGAACCTATGATATGGATTTTGCCAATCCTTCGCAAAAAGGATTGGCCTATGAACGCCTTGAAGGACTTTTGGATGGTATAAAAGCCAATAAAAAGATCTTAATCATGGATACTTGTCACTCTGGTGAGATTGATAAGGACGAGGTATTTTTTGCTGAAGCTACAGAGGAAGAAGAGAATCAAGACGAAGATATTTCGTTCCGTTCAGTCGGAGCAGCAGTTAAAGAAGATGCTAGTTTAGCCACTCCATCACGACTGGCAGGAGAATTGTTTAACGACTTAAGAAGAGGAACGGGAGCGACAGTCATTTCATCAGCTGGAGGAGCAGAGTTTGCCATGGAATCGGACGAATGGAAAAATGGATTGTTTACTTATTGTCTCTTGGACGGAATGACAAGTGGGACAGCGGATTTGGATAAAGATGGACAAATCATGTTACTAGAACTACAAGAATATGTCGTGGACAAGGTAAAGGCCCTTTCCAAAGGAAAACAAATTCCAAATTCACGAATTCAGAACATGGAGCTGGATTTTAGAATTTGGTAAACCAAAAAAATGACAAAACACCTTTTACTCTTTACTTTGTTTTTGCTGTGCAGTCCTTTATTTGCACAGACCGACTCTTTGCTAGCGGAAGAAGATACTTGTGGTGTAAGAGGTGCTGTTATTCTGTTTAAAAAAGGAGGCTACGAAATTGTTGAAACCACTTGCGATTCGGTAAGCTACATTGAGCATGCTATCAAAGCCGAAGGTAAAAAATGGGCAATTATTGGCATTAACTACGAACATGGAAATCCAGATGCTAATGCCCTCGCACATAGCCGCGCTCAAATCGTCAAAGATGAACTCATGATGCGCGGAATTCCTGAAAAACAACTATTCACTTACACCCAATACTATCCACCACCAAAGGAAGGTGAATCGCGAGACTGGCCATTTTTACCACTCGATCGTGATTATGAAATCGGGGTGTACTTTCAAATTGACGAATGATGTTATCAAACACCTTCTTAAACCCTCTAATTATACTAATGCTACCAATGGCCATTTTTATCATGGCCTTATTCATTGGTTTTTAGACAGAAGTACTTTATTCAGCTGTTACCTCTTCGCTTTGATTAAAAAGCGATCGCATGCTCACTTTATCACCAATAATTTTGTGCAAATCAGAAATAGCAACACGCTCCTGAAACATGGTATCTCTATCTCGAATGGTCACTGTTTGATCCTCTAAAGTTTGATGATCAACTGTTACGGAATAAGGTGTTCCAATTGCATCCTGGCGACGGTAACGTTTACCAATAGAATCCTTTTCATCGTATTGGCAATTGAAATCAATCTTCAGTGAATTAATAATCTCTCGTGCCTTATCAGGTAAACCATCTTTCTTCGTCAATGGCATCACAGCTACTTTGTATGGAGCCAAAGCTGGAGGAATAGCCAATACCGTTCTTTCCGACCCATCATCCAACGTCTCCTTCTTATAAGAAGCTGATAAAACCGCCAGGAACATTCTATCCAACCCAATTGAGGTTTCAACGACATATGGGATATAAGATTCATTGATCTCAGGATCAAAGTAACGAAGCTTTTTACCAGAATGCTCTTCGTGCTGTTTCAAGTCAAAATCAGTACGTGAGTGAATTCCCTCAAGCTCCTTGAATCCCATTGGGAAGTTGAACTCAATATCAGCAGCAGCATTAGCATAGTGTGCCAATTTAATATGATCATGAAAGCGATGTAAATCTTCTCCTAACCCTAAAGCTTTATGCCATTTCAAACGGTATTCTTTCCAATACTCGTACCACTTCATTTCCTCTCCAGGTCGAACAAAAAATTGCATTTCCATTTGTTCAAATTCCCGCATTCTAAAAATAAATTGACGAGCCACAATCTCGTTTCTAAATGCCTTTCCAATTTGGGCAATTCCAAACGGAATTTTCATTCTACCTGATTTTTGTACATTCAAATAGTTTACAAAAATCCCTTGCGCAGTTTCAGGTCTTAGGTAAATAGTTGCCGCTTCACCAGATACAGATCCCAACTCAGTTGAGAACATCAAATTGAACTGTTTAACATCCGTCCAATTCTTTGAGCCGCTAATAGGACAAGAAATTCCTAACTCCTCTATCAATGCTTTTATATCGGCTAAATCCTCATTCTCCAATCCCGTTTTCATTCGGTCTTCAATCTTCGAAATCTCTGCGGCTCTTCTCAACACATTTGGATTGGTTGCACGGAATTCCTCTTCATTAAAATCGTCACCAAATCTCTTCTTTCCTTTAGCTACTTCTTTATTGATCTTGGTTCTGATTTTTTCAATATGCTCTTCAATCAAAACATCCGCACGATATCGTTTTTTTGAATCTTTATTATCAATTAAAGGATCATTAAACGCATCCACGTGACCAGAAGCCTTCCAGGTTTGAGGAGCCATAAAAATCGCTGCATCTAATCCAACAATATTCTCATGCATATGCACCATTGCCTTCCACCAGTAATTTTTGATGTTGTTTTTCAATTCTGCCCCTAATTGACCGTAATCGTAAGTGGCACTTAAACCATCATAAATTTCACTTGAAGGAAAAACAAAGCCATACTCCTTGGCATGACCGATAATATCTTTGAGTTTGTCGTCCTGATTAGACATAGCGTAAATTTTTGGCACAAATATAATGGATATAGTTTGTTGAGCTTTTATCCTTTGAGATGAATTTGAAAGGGATTTGTCAACTTTTTTGTTCACTCCAAACCAGCGACAATAGTGACTATAACAAAAATAAAGTCAGAATATGAGCGTTGTAATTCTCAAATAATGAATAATTTATATATTTGGCGCATCTATCGCAACGCAGATGATAAAAATAAGTGTACATAACTTTTATTATTTGGCTCCCGTCCCCGGAAGCCGATGATAATGTTATGGACTTAAGAATATTAATTACAAACCGGTTTCCTTTTGGAAGCCGGTTTTTTTTGTCCCTTCCAAAAGGATTCCACAACATTTTAAAAAATGAAACAACAAATGGAAAACTATGGGGAGGAAGACCTATTGGTATGGTCAACCCTCTTTAAACGACAGCAGAAAAACTTGAAAGAGAAGGGCTCTAAAAGATACTTGCACTGCCTCAACCAAATGCAAGAAGTACTCAATGCAGATGAAATTCCTGATTTTGAAAAAATCAATGCCTGGTTTCATCACCAAACAGGTTGGAAAATTGAGGTTGTTCCAGGATTGATTCCGGTTGAGGATTTCTTTGATTTATTGGCTCAAAAACGTTTTTGTTCCTCCACCTGGTTACGTACAATGGAACAATTGGATTACTTAGAAGAACCTGATATGTTTCATGACATTTTTGGACATATCCCACTTCTTGCCGATCCGCAATTTTCTGAATTTGCGCATGCCTTCGGAAAATTGGGACAAGCTCACAAACATAACTCCTGGGCCGTAGTTCAATTGCAACGCTTATACTGGTTTACAATTGAATTTGGTGTGATTTGGGAAGAAGAGCAGCTCAAATCTTACGGAGCGGGAATCCTCTCTTCTTTTGGAGAAACAAATCGAGTAGCGAATCAAAATTGCAATCTCATTTCCTTTGACATTGATTTAGTTTTAAGTCGGTTCTTCAGAACAGATGTTCTGCAAGAAGATTATTTTTTAATTCAATCTTTTGAAGAACTTAATTCGGTTCTTAAGCAAGTGAATACCATACTTTCACGCAAAGTTTACATCTGAGAAATCAAGAAAAATTTCTAAAAAATATTTCAGATTCAATAGGGAGTCCTTCTCATCGTTCGACTGGATTGCGACAAATGATACAAAACAACAAAGCATGAAAAAGATAATCCTCGCACTTCTTTTATTTGGAAGCTATTTACCCTCCACAGCCCAATCTAATTCTGATAAAAACGAAATCATTTCGGTTAGTTATTTCGGACATTACGGATTTCATCCGGGCTTAAAAGTTGGAGCACAGTACAGCCTAAAAGATTGGAAAAAGACAAAAGAGCGAAAGGAAAAAACCAAGATTAAAAACAAGAGTTTATTCATCAGTCCACAAGTTGGATTCTATGTTCACCCCGGAAATCACAGTGGATTACTCTTGAATGCAGATTTAGGTTATCAACGAAAAAAAGAACACAGTTCTTTCTATTCGGCCTGGACAATTGGTTTGGGTTATCTCACTCAATTTAATGCAGGTATTACTTATGTGCAAGAGCAAAATGGATCAATTACAGCTAAAAAGTGGGCTTCTCGTATGTATTTTTTACCAACTCTGAACTATGAAATTGGCCAACAGCTCAATGAGAAAATTGGATGGTTTGGAAAAATTTCAGCTGGTGCAAAGTTGTTTTACAATACGGGCATTTCACCCGAAGCCTTTGTTGAAGTAGGATTAAAAATGAACTTGAGTAAATTTTAGAATGATGAAGATGAGAATTTCAATTTTGATGTTGATTATGGGCACTTTTTTGATGGCCTGTAAAAAAGAAGCTGACATCAGTAAAACAATGGATGAGCAGTTTTATGTAAGAAGTGGCGATGCTGATATGCCAGTTTATGTAAGGGGAAATGGAACTTCAAATGTGTTCATTTTAATTCTTCATGGTGGTCCAGGAGACGGAGGGTTCAAATACGCCAACCACCCTTTTTCTAATGCTTTGGAGAAAGATTACGCCATGGTTTATTGGGATCAACGACACCAGGGTAACTCTCATGGTCATTTAAAAGCTGAAGAAGTAACCATTGATGCTATGGTTGAAGATACCTATACGGTTATTAAAACCTTAAAAAGTAGATATGGGAATGATATCAGTTTGTTTTTAATGGGACACAGTTGGGGAGGAGCATTGGGAACTGCATTCATGATTAAAGATGATTATCAATATGAAGTGAAAGGATGGATTGAGAGTGCTGGTGCACATGATTTTCCTCTGATGAATAAAGAAATCATCAAGATGATACAAACCATTGCCCCGACCGAAATTCAAAATGGTAATAGCGTTGAAAAATGGCAGGAAGCTCTCGACTACGTCAATCAAATTGACACCAATAACATTACCATTAAGCAAACAACTAAACTCAACCAATATGGGGGCATTTGTGAAAATTTAATTACTACACTCAATCCTAAGTCAACTTCGGAACTTGGGGATTTGGAACGTTTATTTTTAAGCCAGGACAACCCAATAATCACCACATCGAATCAGGCTCAAATTCCGGAAAGTTTTTATGAAGAAATAAGCCGTTTATCACTGACCGATCAATTGCATAAAATTGAAACACCAACCTTGTTGCTATGGGGTAAATATGACTTTAAAGTACCCCCTGGGCTAGCTAAAAAAGCATTAGAAAAGCTAGGCACGCCT
>JAKSBJ010000153.1 GCA_022361195.1 Flavobacteriales bacterium | reverse complement strand
TTCCGTAAGTAATATCATAAACGTGAGAAACTAAATCTTCCCGACTATTATCTTGCGTAATGAAGGTTCTGAGCTTAGTATCTTTAATGGCAATTTTTTCAATACGAGATCGCTTTGCCAAAATAGCTTGCAGTTCCTCATCGGTAATATCCGATCCTTTTTCACGAATGAGGTCAAATTTGACTTTGTTGTTGTACTTTTCCAAACCTTTCATCAATCCAAAAAAGGCTGTTTCTGCTGTGTTTGGAATGAAAGAGAAGACCGCATTGTCAATTTCACCGTCAATAGCTTCAACTGTATCTTCCACAATCAAACGTCCTAAATTCTTACGTTCGGTATAAATGTCTTTATCTCCAGGACGTGAGAAATAAATTCGCTCAAAGGAACAATGTTTAGGTTCTAATGGCTCATTGATTAGTTGTTCAGATACTTCTCCAGATTTTTTGATGATAATTGCATGACCAGGTTTTACTTCCTTAATGTCATCAAACGGAACATTAAAAGCTGTTTGAATCACTGGGCGTTCTGAGGTCACTACACAAATTTCGTCATTCTCATACCAGAATGCCGGGCGAATTCCCGATGGATCTCTTAAAACAAATGCGTCACCATGTCCCATTAATCCGCACATTGCATAACCTCCATCCCAAACAGATGAAGCTCTTTGCAAAATGCGTTGAATATCCAATTCCTGAGCAATTAGATTATAAACATCCCGATTCGATAAATCCTGCGATTTAAAACGGGTATATAAATTCAGGTTTTCCTCATCCAGGAAATGTCCAATCTTCTCTAAGACTGTAATGGCATCTGCTTTCCCTTTTGGATGTTGTCCTAATTTGACCAAAATGTCAAAAAGTTCATCGTTGTTCGTTAGGTTAAAGTTTCCTGCAACAATTAAACTTCTGGTCTTCCAGTTATTTTGTCTTAAAAAAGGGTGACAATTTTCAATACTATTCCCACCAAAAGTTCCGTAGCGTAAATGTCCCAGAAATAATTCCCCGGTAAAACCAGCATTCTTTTTTAAGTAATTAATATCACTTAAAAGTTTCGGGTCTTTTTCTTCAATTGCTGAAAAACGTTCGTTAACCCGTTTAAAAATGTCCTGAATGGGTTGATTGGCCAATGAACGAACTCTTGAAATATAGCGCTCACCTGGTTCCATATTAAATTTAATATTGGCCAGACCAGCTCCATCCTGTCCACGGTTATGCTGTTTCTCCATGAGGAGATACATTTTGTTTAGTCCGTAAAAGGCTGTTCCATATTTTTGGAGATAGTACTCAAGTGGCTTCTTGAGTCTTAAGAGGGCAATCCCACATTCGTGCTTTATAGCGTCACTCATGATGATATTTGGAAAAGTAAAATGCAAAAATACAAAAGTCTAATTTCATATTCAGACAAGTCTGCGAAAAAAAAGAAGGAATTATTAACCATCTTTGCAGTCCCTTGAATAGCGGACTTTTAAAGAAAAAGGCAGAACATCAGCTTTTTTTCTTAAGAAGGCTTTGTAAATAAAATTAAACGTCGTACATTTGCAGCCCCGTTTTTGGGGAATAGTATATAAACAAAAAGACAATAATTGTGGATACACTAAGCTACAAAACAGCTTCAGCTAATAAAGAGACGGCCGAAAAGAAATGGTTGTTAGTAGATGCTGACGGTCAAACTTTGGGAAGATTGGCAAGTAAAGTTGCTTTCTTATTAAGAGGGAAACATAAGCCGAGTTTTACCCCTAATGCAGATTGCGGAGATAACGTAATTGTTATCAATGCTGAGAAGATTGTATTGAGCGGTGATAAAATGCAAACCAAAGAGTATATCCGTCACACAGGATATCCGGGAGGTCAAAGAATTTTGACTGCCGTTGAAATCTTGAACAAGCATCCTGAAAGATTGGTAGAAAAAGCTGTTAAAGGAATGCTTCCGAAAAACAGATTGGGAAGTGCTTTGTACAGAAACATGAAAGTTTATGTAGGAGCAGAGCACAACCAAGACGCTCAAAAGCCGGAGGCTGTAAATTTGGATTCAATTAAATAAGTCATATGAGTGTAATAAACACATTGGGTAGAAGAAAAAGCGCTGTTGCCAGAGTTTATCTTACCAAAGGAAAGGGTAACATTACAATCAACAAAAGAGAAGTTAAGGATTATTTCAAGACTGGAGTTCTTTTGGAGAAGGTAAACCAACCTTTCAACCTTACTGATACATTAGGTCAATACGATGTAAAGGCCAATATTGATGGAGGTGGTGTTAACGGTCAGGCTGAAGCTTTGAGATTAGGAATCTCAAGAGCATTGGTAGAAATCAATCCTGATTTCAAACCATTGTTAAAAGCTGAAGGTTTGATGACCAGAGACCCGAGAATGGTGGAGAGAAAGAAACCTGGACAAAAGAAAGCGAGAAAGAAATTCCAGTTCTCGAAGCGTTAATTTTCGACTACTTGGTTTAGTATCTAAATTGCTGAGATTCTCCTTTATGGATGACTACTCAGTGGTTGCTTAGATCAAGATTCTCCGGAAAGGATTCGGAGAAAAAGTAAAAAGAATGTAAACCTTGTTCGTTCTCTTGCGAACAATAAAAAAATTAAAATGGAGAAGACAACTTTTGACGAGTTATTAGAAGCCGGAGTACACTTCGGTCACTTGAAAAGAAAATGGAATCCGTACATGGCTCCTTATATCTTCACAGAGAAGAAAGGTATCCATATCTTGGATTTGAATAAAACGGCAGTTCATTTGGATCATGCTTGTGCAGCGTTGAAACAAATTGCCAAATCAGGAAAAAAAGTTCTTTTTGTTGCAACTAAGAAGCAAGCAAAAGATATTCTTGAAGAGCGTATCAAACCAACCAAAATGCCTTACGTTGTTGAGCGTTGGTCAGGTGGGATGTTGACAAACTTCGGAACTATCCGAAAAGCTATCCGAAAAATGACTTCTATTGATAAAATGGAAGAGGATGGAACAATGAAAACGCTCTCTAAAAGAGAAAGATTACAATTATCTCGTACCAGAGGTAAATTGGATAAAAACTACGGTACTATCGCTGACATGACGCGTATTCCTGCTGCAGTTTTCATCATTGATGTATTAAAAGAGCACATTGCGGTAAAAGAAGCTAAAAAGCTAAACATTCCGATTTTTGCAATGGTCGATACTAATTCAGACCCAAGAGGAATTGATTTTGTTATTCCTTCAAACGATGACGCCACCAAGTCAATTGCAAAAGTTCTTGATAAAGTTTCTGCGGCTATCACAGAAGGTTTAGAGGAAAGAAAAAATGCGAAATCTAAAGATAAGCCAACTAAGGAAGAGAAAAAAGCTGAAGCGTCGGCAGAAAAATAGTTTCGAATCATAATTTAAAAAAACATTTAAAATGAGTATTACTGCATCACAGGTAAACGAATTGAGAAAAAAGACCGGAGCCGGAATGATGGATTGCAAAAAAGCATTAGTTGAGGCTGACGGTGATATGGAAGCTGCAATTGACATTCTTAGAAAGAAAGGTCAAAAAGTAGCGGCAAAAAGAGGTGATAACGAAACAAAAGAAGGTTTGGTTATTGCTAAAACTGTGAACGAAAACAAAACTGGAATCATCCTTTCATTAGCTTGTGAAACTGATTTCGTTGCAAAAAACGAAACTTACTACGAATTAGTAGATAGTTTAGTTGATGCTGCTGCGAAAAACAACGTTAACACTGTTGATGATTTAATGGGATCACAGTACGATGAGAAGTTGACAGTTTCTGAAAAAATTACGGAACAAATTGGTGTAATCGGTGAAAAATTAGAGATCACTAATTTAGGAGTAATCAATGCTGAGTCTGTTGTAGCTTACAACCACCCAGGAAACCAAATCGCTTCGTTGATTGGTTTAACAAAAGGTGGAGACGCTGCTATGGATGCTGGTAGACAAGTTGCAATGCAAGTTGCAGCTATGGCACCTATCGCTTTAAATAAAGATCAGGTAGACCAGGATACAATCAACAGAGAGTTGGAGATTGGAAAAGACTTGGCGATCCAAGAAGGAAAACCTGCTGATATGGCAGAGAAGATTTCTCAAGGACGCTTGAACAAATTCTTCAAAGAAAACACTTTGTTGAGTCAAGCATTTATCAAAGACAACAAAAAATCAGTTGAGCAATTCCTCAACGATACAGAAAGCGGGCTTTCAGTCCAAGACTTTAAGCGAGTAGCTTTAAAATAATTTTTTATTAATGCAGCCCTGACCAAAGCGTCAGGGTTTTTTTTGACCTTTTCTATGTATAAACGAATACTTCTGAAGCTCAGTGGAGAGGCGCTCATGGGAGACAAACAGTTTGGTATTGACAACAATCGTCTTGATGATTACGCCAAAGAAATTAAATCACTTTACGACGAACAAATTGAAATTGCAATTGTCATTGGCGGAGGAAATATTTTTAGAGGAGTACAGGCTGAGAGTGGAGGAATGGATCGTACGCAGGGAGATTACATGGGGATGTTGGCAACCATGATCAACGCCATGGCTTTGCAGGCGGCTTTGGAGAAGTTAGGAGTCTATACTCGTTTACAATCGGCAATTGAGATGAAGGAAATTGCAGAGCCTTTTATTAAGCGTCGTGCTGTAAGACATCTTGAAAAACGTAGAGTTGTTATTTTCGGAGCGGGTACGGGTAATCCATATTTTACAACCGATTCGGCAGCGGCTTTACGTGCGATTGAGGTTGAAGCAGATGTGATTTTAAAAGGAACTCGTGTAGATGGAGTTTACAGTGCTGATCCTGAAAAAGATGCTACTGCAACAAAATTTGGAGAGCTTACATTTGATCTTGCTTACAATAAAGGCTTGAAGATCATGGATATGACGGCTTTTACATTGTGTAAAGAAAATAATGTTCCAATCATCGTTTTTAACATGAACGAAAAAGGAAATCTTAAAAAGGTTGTTGCTGGCGAAAAAATAGGTACATTAGTTACAGTATAACTTTGACAATATGGAAGAAGAAATTGAATTTTTACTAGACACAGCAAAAGAGGGAAATGACAAATCTATTTCGCATTTGATTAGCGAATTAGAAAAAATCAGAGCAGGTAAAGCTACTCCTTCAATGCTTGATAGCGTTCAAGTTGAAGCTTACGGAGCAATGAGTCCAATTTCTCAGGTGGCAAACGTAAATACGTTGGATGCCAAAACCATTTCTGTTCAGCCTTGGGATAAAGGAATGTTGGATGCAATTTGTACTGGAATCATCAATTCAAACCTGGGATTAAATCCACAGAATAATGGTGAGATGATTATCATTTCAGTTCCGGTATTAACGGAGGAACGTCGACACGATCTTGTAAAAAAGGCTAAGGCGGAAGGAGAACATGCTAAAGTAAGCATCCGTAACAACCGTAAAGAGGCGAATGATCAAGCAAAAAAAATGAAAAGTGACGGTCTTTCTGAAGACAGAGTGAAGGATATTGAGCTTGAAATTCAGGAACTAACTGATGGCGCTGTGAAGAAGGTAGATGAATACGTTGCTAAAAAAGAGAAAGATATTTTGACCATTTAATAATTGAAATGACGTCTGAAGAGAATCCGATCGTATTACACGGTCGGATTTTTTATTTGTCGTAAGAGCATAAAAAAAACCTGAAAAGAGTTTACTGATAGTCGTGGTAGCATTCTCTTTTCAGGTTACCGTGCAAGGAAATTAAAACCAGAAGCAAATTTAATTGCTTTCTATACTATAAGACGGAAGGATCGATTAGATGGTTGGCTTAATTTGATTATTTGAGCTCAAATTTATAGCCTACCCCTCTTAAGTTTTTGAAGTATAGTGGATTACGAGGGTCTTCTTCAAAGTATTTTCTGAAGTTTAAGATGTAATTATCAATGGTTCTACTGGTTGGGAAGTTGTCTTTCCCCCAAATTTCATCTAGAATTTCATCTCGGGAAACCACTTCATTTTTTTTGGCAATCAACAATTTAAGCAGCTCCATTTCTCGTTTTGAGATCGTCATGGTATCTCCTTTGGCTACGATCTCATAAGTTTTAAAGTTGATTTCGTTGCCGTTAAACTCGAATGTTTCCAATTCATCCTGCTGTTGCGTACCATTATTGCGGTTAATCAAAATACCAATTCGCAATAATAACTCCTCCAAATTAAAGGGCTTTACGAGATAGTCGTCTGCACCAAGTTTTAGTCCATTAATACGATCGGTAGAAGTTCCTTTAGCTGAAGTAAATAGAATTGGAACGCCAGATTGTGCACGAATTTCTTTGCAAACATCAAATCCATTGATTTTTGGAATCATTACATCCAGAATCACTAAATCAAAACTATCGTTGAAGATTTCCAATGCTTTGGCACCATCCTGAGCTACTTCTACCAGATAGTTTTCCATTTCCAGATTTAATGTCAAAACATTAATCAAACTTTCTTCGTCTTCTACCAGCAGAATTTTCTTCATGCAACAAGGATAAATTTTATCGACACAAAAATAATATTTTCCCTTTCAATGCCCAAAAATACTTTAATTTTGGGCTGCTGTGAAAAGAACCATCTATATCGCTTTAGGATCCAACCTTGGAGAGAGGGAAACTAACCTTCATCTGGCCTATCAATTAATAGAAGAACGAATTGCCCCTATTGGTCAAAAGTCAAGTATATACCAAACTGAACCCTGGGGGTATGATTCGGATGAAATTTTTTGTAACAGTGTTGTGTCTTTGCAATCTTCAATGGAAGTAAATCAGTTACTTGAGGAATTAAAATTAATTGAAAAGGAAATGGGGCGTAAGAGTAAAAAAGGAAATGCTTATGAAGATCGACTCATCGATTTGGATATCATTGACTTTGGAGGAGAGGTACTACAAAGCAGCAATCTTGAAATCCCACACCCTCGAATGCACCTACGTTCGTTCGTTTTGGACCCACTTTTTGAAATTGCTCCTGAGTGGATTCACCCTAGCTTGAAAGTGCCCGTTTCTAAGCTAAGAGAAAAGCTTGTAGAAGTGGGATTGGAGAAAAATTAAAATCAAATTAGATCAAGCCTTTAAAGCTTAAATTTCTAAAAACAACCATAGGTTTTTGTAGCTCAAAAAAAATACTTATTATTGCACTGTTTTTAGGTAATTGAAAATAACAAGGTTTTTATAAAATCAGATAGAATGAAAAAGCAAAGTTTTATTGTATTAGCGGCGGTTTTAGTTGTTAGTGCTATGATTTCGGGATGTAAGATAGTAGGAGATCTCGAATATACTGTTGATCCTGATCCGTTAGAGATGCATGGAGATAGCGTAATGGTAAGTATTACGGTTAAGATTCCACCTAAGGGATTAAATAAAAAAGCATCCGCTACTGTTACTCCAAAAATTGGAGGAAAGACATTTAAGTCACATTCAGTACAAGGAGAGAAGGCAACAGGAAATGGTCAAACAATTCCTTTCAAAGCTGGAGGTACAATTAACTATAACGATGTTATCCCTTACGATCCTTCAATGGAAACTGCTGATCTTTTAATTAGCGGAACTGCAAGTAAAGGGAAAAAAGAAATCGAAATTCCAGAAGAAAAAATTGCTGATGGAACAATCGTTACTCCTTTATTAGTTCAGAATGATGATAAAGCGTTGATTGGTGCTGATGCTTTTGTTAGAACAACAGAAGAAGTTTACACAGCTCAAATTAACTACCTTAAAGGAAAATACAATGTAAGAAGCACTGAGATGAAAGATCAGGACATCAAAGATTTGACGGCTTGGTTAACAGATGCTCAAACAAATCCTAAAGTAGCTCCTAAGTCAGTTAACTTTGTAGCATACGCTTCACCAGAAGGGGAAACTGCTAAGAATAAGGAATTGGCTAGCGATCGTGCTAAATCAGGACAAGAGGCTTTCGAGAAAATTGTTAAGTCTGCAAAATATGAAGCTCGTTTAGGATACAATCCTCAGCCAAAAGGTGAAGACTGGGCTGGATTCAAATCTGCTTTAGAAAAATCAGATTTAGATGACAAAGATTTGATCTTAAGAGTTCTTCAAATGTACTCTGACCCTGCAAAGAGAGAAGAGGAAATCAGAAAATTAGCTGCTACTTACAGAAAATTAGAGAAAGATATCCTTCCTTCTTTGAGAAGATGTCAGTACAATGTTATTTATGACAAAATTGGATGGTCTGACGAAGAGTTGAAAGATCTTTCAAAATCTAAACCAGATACATTAACTGTAGAAGAGTTATTATTCACAGCTACTCTTTACGATGATTTAGCTGAGAAAATGAGAGTTTACAACCTGGTTGTTAAGCAATATCCAAATGACTGGAGAGGACCTAACAACGTAGGATATGTTTACTACATGCAAAATGATTTGTCTGCTGCTGAGTCTAACTTCAAAAAAGCAAATGACTTAAACGAAAATCCTGTTACTTTGAACAACCTTGGTATCATTGCAAGAATCAACGGAGACAGAGATAAAGCTACTGAATTGTTGAACTCTGCTGTTTCAGCTGGTTCTGAAGTAAAATATAACTTAGGAATCATTGATATCCAAAATGGTAACTACACTGAGGCTATCGGAAACATGGGAGCTGAAAATACTTTCAACAAAGCATTGGCTCAATTGTTAAACAAAGATTACAGTGATGCTTTAGCTACAGTAGATGGTTCTAACGATAAAGAATCTGCTTTAGGATACTACCTAAAAGCTATTGCTGGAGCAAGACAAGATAACTTAGATATGTTGACTTCAAATCTTAAGAGTGCAATCTCTAAAGATCCTGCTTTGAAAGCGAAAGCTGCTCAAGACAGAGAATTCATCAAATTCTTTGAGAACGCTTCATTCAAAGCTATCGTTCAGTAATTCTAGATGATTTTAAAAATAGAAAAGCTCCGGTTTTGCCGGAGCTTTTTTTATGCTCTTAATTAAGCGAATTAATCGGGAAGTAGGTCACAATACCAAAACCCAATTTTGATGCTCTCAGCATCCTTTTGAGGGGACTCATATTCGCGATAAGTGTTTTCTCCTCTCTTAAAGGGAATGGGGTTTGAAAAAATAGGACCGTCATAACAGAAGGTGTGGAACTCACCATTTTCTCCGCAAGGGTCAACTTGAGCAGGAAGTTGTTTTACAAAAACTTCATCCAAATCTCTCCCCACAAATTCTTCTCCCATGAATTCGGCTTTTACACAAACAGTGGTAGCTTTAAATCCGGATTGGATAAAATCATTCACCAGTTCCTTAGTGTCTTTCCCCCATAGTGGAAAAACAGCTTTTATGTCGTATTGAGCCAATTGCTCTTCACGGTATTGTCTTAAATCCTCCAAAAAGATATCTCCAAAACCACTATGGGTAAAACCCTGGTTTCGGAGCATATTAACCACCTCTGCCATTTTTTGGCTGTATTCTTCCATACTGGGTTCTTGTGGAAGTTCAATAGTGGTAAACGGAATGTTGAGAGCCGCAATTTGTTTTTCCATGAGCTCGCGACGTAAACCGTGCATAGAAACTCTATCGTAATGTTGGTTGACCGAGATAATTAAATGTTCAACTGAATGCTCATCATCATCCAATAACATTTTGAGCGCCATGGCTGAATCTTTGCCTGTGCTCCAATTGAAGTATGTCTTTTTCACCTAAATTCTACTTTGGTAGGTAAACAATTTGTGATAACGCCCTTCCTGGGCAATCAGCTCATCGTGTTTTCCTCTTTCCTCAATTTTACCGTCTTCAATGACCAAAATTTGATCTGCTTTTCTGATGGTACTAAGGCGATGCGCAATCACAAAGGTAGTTCTTCCTTTCATCAATTCAGCCAAACTTTTTTGAATCATGGCTTCACTTTCGGTATCCAGATTAGAAGTCGCTTCATCGAGAATAATGATTTTTGGATTGGCCAAAATGGCTCTTGCAATGGCAATTCGTTGACGTTGCCCTCCTGATAATTTAACTCCTCTTTCTCCAATTAACGTATCGAGTCCTTCTTCAAAACGATCGGTAAATTCGTCAACATAAGCAGCTTTAACTGCAGCCAACAATTCTTCTTCGGTAGAATCTGGTCGTGGAAATAAAATATTCTCTTTAATACTTCCTTCAAATAGAAAATCATCTTGTAAAACAACCCCCAGGTTTTGACGATAAGAGTATAGGTCAATAGTTGACAAATCTACCCCATCTACTAAAACCTCTCCACTATCCGGATTACGGAAACTGGCGACCAAACCTGCAATTGTTGATTTACCCGAACCTGAAGTTCCGACCAATGCCGTTACTGATCCACTTGGAGCATCAAACGAAATATTGTGTACTACTTCTTTATCTTCCTGATAAGCAAAAGAGACATTTTTAAAGGAAATATTTCCTTCCAGATGATCTATTGAATTAACTCGTTCCGCTTCAGAATTTTCAGCTGCAACTGCTAATAGTTCTTCAGTTCTGTCTAAGCCAGCAAAAGCCTCGGTCAACTGACTACCAATATTTCCCATTTGAACTATTGGAGCAATCATGAATCCTAAAATAGCCGTGAAGGTGAAAAACTCACCTGTTTCTAATTCACCTTCTAACATATAATAACCTCCGAGGCCCATAATACCAATTGAGGCTAAACCTAAAAGAAAGGTAGCGCTGCTCCGAACAAAGGCAGTAGCCGTTAAACTCTTTTTTACATTATTGAAGAGTCGATCAACCCCTTTTTCAAAGATTTTATTTTCCTGTTTTTCGGCATTGAATCCTTTTATGACTCTAACTCCATTTAAGGTTTCTGTTAAACGTCCAGTTACTTCCGCATTGATTTTACCTCTGGCTCTGAAGATGGGTCTAATTTTACCAAAAGCTTTGAGTGCGACAAGTGCAAAGATGGAAACTGGTACCAAAGTTAGTAGGGTCATGATAGGACTTATTTGAATGAGAAGAACCAGGGCCACAATTGCTGTTAAACTTCCTCCTACCAGCTGAACCAGTCCGGTACCTATTAAGTTTCTTACTCCTTCAACATCTGTCATGATCCGCGAAACCAATCCTCCCGCTTTTTGCTCATCAAAAAAGCCAACGGGTAATGACAGTACCTTTTTTTGAACCTTTACCCTTAAATCGGCGATTAGACGTTGTGCTTCTACACTTAGTAAAAGGGTTAAGAGAAATGATGTTATGGCTTGTAAAACCAAAGCTATTCCAACAATGATTAAAAGATTCCATAAGGAAGGATAATCACCCGCAGGAATGATGACATCGATTAATTCTTTAATCTTCCATGGAAGAACTAAACTGGCTAGTCTACCAATAACGATTAAAATAAGCCCCAATATAATTAAGCCTTTTCGCGGCCAAATAAATTCGCGAAAGGCATACCAGATAGATACCTTTTTTTTCTCCATGTGTTAATTTACTACTAAATAGGGAAGACGGATGAAGTTTGAAAATATGCTAAAAGCAAAAAAAAGAAATCAATTCGGCCTTTTAACTTTTGAGGCTCCCATCAATTATTTCGTCAAAAACAGAACTGTCGGCATCTATCGTTAAATATTCTGATCCGATATCTTCCCCATAATATTTAGCATGTGTTCGCAAGTTTTTGAGAGGGAATTTAGCCGATATGATTTTGTCAATTCCAGGATGAAGGTTAACCATTTTACTTAGTTCATCCTCCGTTCCTGAATATAGAATGGTTTTGTCGGGATTTTTTAAGATGTGTTCAATTTCTCTCTGAATATTGGTCGATGAAGCAAATTTATCCCGGTAATCCATAATCACATAATCAGCATTTTGATAGAGGTAGGTGAAAACCTCAAACCAGTTGTCATTATTAACGATTAAAGAAATGTCTTTGTAGCGATAATTGGATTCGCGGGAATTGTAAAGTGAAATCACTGGAATTTTTTTGTGCAGTTTACGTGTAATGGCAGCTCGACGATGATTACCATCAATGCTGTATTCACCAGAGGTTCCTGCAACAGGAGGTCCTTTCATGCTAATGGTATCGGCTCCAGAATCAAAATCATAAAGAAATAAAACAAATGGTTTTTGGTTGCTAATCATTTGATTCACCAAATGGTAGTTTTTATACGCATTGTAAATAACCTTTTTTTGCTTACGATAAGTTCGGCTGTTGGTCAGCCAGAACATAATTAAGCCTAGGACTGCAGCCAAAGGGATCAAAGAATATTGGTATAAACTCAAGTCGTCAAATGATTCAGATTCGGGTTTAAAGAGTAGAACTAAAACAACTACCAATCCCAAAAACAAAATTCCGATGGAGAAAAGGATGAAAATGGATTTGAGTAATTCATTTCGTTCTTTTTTTAGTTCTGCCTTATGTAGGTTAACAGTTTCTTTTATGTTTTCAATTTGTAAAGGGTTCACCATGCACTATGTATAGCCATTTATTACTTTTTGTTACCAAGACCGCAAAAAATAGTTTTATTGAAGGAGGTAAGATACATTTTATGAAATTTAAATATCTTTTAGAAAATAAACTCCTATTGTGAAGACACTTTTAGTACAAACTATGGTAATCTTTTTCCGATGGAAATGGGCTGTTTTCTGTAGCCTTTTTTTGTTTGGAATGAAATGCTTGGGGTTGACGTATTATCCTGATTTGGAAATGACCTTTGTGTCAAATCCGCTGGAAATGCATAGGGATAGTATAGCAATTGATCTAAACATTCGAATTCCGAGTAAGTACATGCATAAAACCATGACGGTTGAAGTCACGCCCGTTTTAGGAGATAATGAGTTTAGGACTTTAAGTATCTGTGGAGAAAAGGCAAACGGTAATTGCATGATGCTTGTGAGCAAAGAAGGAAAGACAATTCATTACAATGATAAAATTCCCTATGATGTTTCGATGCGTTTGGAAAAACTTAAAGTGAAAATTTTAGCTAAGAAGGGAAAGAAAACAAGGGAGGAGTTGATTGAGTTAGGGATTGGAACAATAATCACACCGCAATGGGCAACAGATCCTCTTTTTATGAGTATGAAGGGGGAGAAGACATATGTTTATGGACAAAAGGTAAGTTCAATTGATGTTTTCCACGAGAAATCGGATACTATTATTAGCGATGAAGTCTGGAAAAGTGTAAGAGTGAAAGAAATATTAAAATGGATTTTAGGAGAAGAAAAAGACGCAGCTAATCGTTTGTATAAAATTGAGATTGGCTGTTATGAATCTCCTGAGGGGGAGGTAGCCAAAAATAGGTTGTTAACGGATTCGAGAGCAGCTGATATGAAGTTGAAGATTGAGCAGCTTTTGGATGAAATGGAAATCAAGGGGATTGAGATTGAAGCAAAGGGAAAGGGAGAAGACTGGGCTGGATTTCAATTGGAAATGAAAAAACAAAACATTGAAGAAAAACAGTTAACATTAAGAGGGGATTATAAGACAGAAGAAGAGCGTTTGGCTGCAAAAAGGGAGTTAGATGAGTTGTATGCACTTTTGGAAAAAGAGGTCTTTCCTCAATTGCGCAGAACTACTGTTTCTTTTTATTACGAAGACGGATTGGTAGAGGAAGAATACCTCTATCAAAATCAAATTGAAGCAATAAAAAAAGGAGATTATGACCATGCAATTCAGCTCGCACAAAATGATTATTTAACTGCTTTGGCGTTAACACTCAAGCGAGAATATGGAAGAGCTTTACAGATTTTAGACAACGGTTTTGAAAAAGATCGAAGTTATGCTTTTTACCTTCGAGCTATAATTGCCATTAGGGAGGAAAACTTAGAAGGTGTTATGGAGAATTTATCTCAGGCTATTCAAAAAGAGCCTCTCTTAAAGAAGCGAGCTAAAGAAGATGCTGAGTTTTACAATCTTCTGGAAAATTCGGATTTTCAAGCCTTGACTTTAGAGTCAATGGATTGATTAATCGTGACGAGCTCCTTTTAAAATTCCAAACAGGTGTAAAGCTGCCGGAAAAATAGCATCCATACTTTCTTTTGCCCCATTCGTGGATCCAGGTAATGCAAGTACTAAGGTAGAACCCTTTACTCCGGCTACTGATCGTGATAACATGGAATAAGGAGTTCTTTCCTGACCATATGATCGAATAGCCTCTTCCATCCCTGGAATACGGCGATCTAATAATGGAATGATAGTTTCTGGAGTCACATCCCGCACAGAAAGTCCTGTTCCACCGGTGTAAATCACCATATTAAATCCCTGATTAGAATAGTCCGTTAATTTAGCTTCAATGGCCTCTTTTTCATCGGGAATGATGTCATAAGCACCAATTTCAACTCCACTTTCTTCGAGTTTGGCTATAATGGCTTTTCCGGCTTTATCCTCTTTTTGTCCAGCGGCAATGGTGTCCGAACAAACAATAACTGCTGCCTTTAAATCCGTTCTATCCAGGAAACGGTCTTTAAAGTCCGATTTTCCACCTTTTTTCTTTAGCAGTTTAATGGTGGAAATTTCAATTCCCTTATCAATAGGCTTTAGCATGTCATACATGGTTAAAGCAATCACACTTACACCATGCATAGCTTCCACTTCAACTCCCGTTTTATAAATAGTTCGGACGTCCATTTGAATATGAATATTCAGCTCATCAATTTCATAATTAACAGCAGTATATTCAATGGGCAGTGGATGGCAATCGGGTAGTAAGTCAGGTGTTTTTTTAACACCCAATAAGCCGGCAGCCTTCGCCATTTCAAAAACATTTCCTTTTGGAACCGTATTGTTTTTTATTGCCTCAATGGTCTCGGCTTTACTCACTTTAAGGGTGGCTTGTGCGATGGCGGTGCGGAGTGTTGTACTCTTTTCTGTGATGTTTACCATAATACTAACTGTTGACTTTCCACTGATGACTTTCGTCCTCAAATATTTCTTTTCCAAAAACCGGAACTTGAGCTTTAATTTCTTCGACTAAATATCGACAAGCATCCATGGCCATTTTACGATGTTTGGATGAGGTAAAAACAAAAAGGCAAATTTCTCCTGCCTTTACTTCTCCCAAACTGTGATAAATATGCATACAGGTTAAATCGTACTTTTCAAAAGCACTTTCTCTGATTTCATGGAATTTGTTTTCAGCCATTTCTTCGTAAGCAGAATAGTCGATAGCTTTGACCATTTTTCCATCAATTTCATCAGCTCGTACCTGTCCTAAAAATATGTCGTGGGCACCAATGTTGGTTTTTACCTGATGATGGGCAATGGATGTGGCTATTTTTTCGGGAGAGATAGCTCCCTGAACAAATACTTTTTTAGGCTTCTTTTTTTCCATAATTTTTTATTCCTCCTTTTAAGTTGATGAGCTGATCAAAACCATATTCATTTTGGAGTTTCTCAATGGCTGCCAACGAACGAATACCACTTTGGCAAAAGACAATGACTTCTTGGTTTCTTTGGATTTGGTAAACAAGCTGATCGAGTTGATTTAAGGGGATATTTAGGACGGAAGAAGATTGGATTTTAGGTTCTTCCCAATCTTCTCGGACGTCTATTAATTGAGTTCCTTTGCTAAGGTGTTCTTCTAATTGTTTCAGGTTAATTTCTGGAATGTTAGATTCTTTTATTTCTCCACAAAATAAGGAATAATCTATAGTAGGAAACTGATCTGCCTTTTCCAATACAGCATCAATTTCCTTTTGATTTTTCTGAATTTGAAGTTTGGTATAATTGGCTTCCAAAGCATCATACAGTAGTAGTTTCCCACTTAAGGAATTTCCTTGTTCCAAAATTATTTTGATGGTTTCGTTGGCTTGTTGACTTCCTACAATCCCTGGTAAAACACCAATTACTCCTATCTCAGAACAATTTTGAATGGTTCCAGCCGCTGGAGGAGTCGGAAACAAACAACGATAAGACGGTCCGCCCTGATAATTGAAAACTGAAATTTGTCCTTGAAATTTATAGATGGATCCATAAACGAGAGGCTTACCGCTTAATACACTGGCATCATTCACCATATAACGCGTCGAAAAATTATCTGATCCGTCAACAATGATATCGTATTGCTCGAAAAGCTCCAGTGCATTTTTATTGGTTAGTTGAAAAGGATACACCTCAAAATTGACAAAAGGATTTAGTTGAGTGAGTCGTTTAGCGGCTGTTTCGGCTTTATTTTTTCCAACATCTTCAGTTGTAAATAGAATTTGACGTTGCAGATTAGAAATATCTACCTGATCAAAATCAACAATCCCAATGGTTCCTATCCCTGCTGCTGCTAAGTATTGCAAAATGGGACAACCCAATCCACCAGCTCCAATAACCAATACTTTTGCTTTTTTCAGCTTTAGCTGTCCTTCTTCACCTACTTTGTCTAAAATCAGGTGCCTATTGTAACGATATTTTTCGTCCTGCGTTAACATCTTTAGCCTCCGGCAAATGGTGGTAATAAAGCTACCAATGCCCCTGGTTTTAATTTTTCATTTTCGTCTTCTACCAAATTAGCATCAATGGCAATTTTAAACTCATAAGTAGAAAGATTAGGATAACGATTAACCAATTCCTTTCTGAGGTCATTCACCGTCCTAATTTCAGCGGTTTCAATTTTTTCGCTGCTTTTTCCAGTAGATTCGGCAATCATTCCAAAGTAATTTATGCTGATATTCATAGGTCTTTTTTACTATTGATATTACGAAACATTTCAGCCGGAAATTGGTTGGCTTCAACTACATTTAATTGTACCAAGTTAAGGGCTTTTCTAATTTTTAGTTCTCCTTTTTCAACTTGTTTTTTGAAGACATCTGTACAATCCTTTTTGTAAAAGCCAATTAAAGGATGGATTCGTTCTTCTTTTTGTGGGATAATGACATCTGATTCATCGAATTTTTCCCATAAAAAATCCAACAGCTCCTTTTTTACAAAAGGAACATCACAACTTAAGATGAGGTTTTGTTGAGTCTCCGATTTTGTCAATCCGGTATAAATTCCGCCTAAAGATCCTTTGTTGGGAATTAAGTCTGTAAAAACGGGATGGCCGTATTTTTTGTAGTCGGAATTATTGGCAATGATAATGACTTTATCTGTTAGCTTTTTAGCTTCTTCAAGTACATATTCAATCATGGATTTTCCGAATAGACTCATGAGGCCCTTATCTTCACCCATTCGTGAGCTTTTTCCCCCGGCTAATATGATGGCTGTCAGATTTTCAATCATGTCATTAAATGATTAAAGCCATAAAATATCAACTTCATCTCCCTCCAAAATTTCATTCACCCCGGCCGGAACATAAATAAAGCAATTAGCTTCTGACAATGATTTTAAAATGGCTGAGCTTTGCCCATCTAACAACTTCACTTTTCCATTTTCAGAATATGCTTTTAGAAATACAGATCGGTTTGCTTTATTGTGAAAGGCTACGTCTAAATTCGCAGTATCTTTTCTCAATCCAATGAATCCTGCACCAGATATTTTACCAAGTGCTGGAAGAATATAGGTTAAAAATGAGGTCATTGCCGCGGCTGGATTACCAGGGAGAGCAAAAATGTATTTCTCTTTATATCGACCAAAAAAAAGTGGCTTTCCGGGTTTTTGTCTCACTTTATAAAAGATTTGTTCTACTCCAATTTCATTAAGGGCTTTTCCTACAAAATCATAATCCCCTACCGAAATTCCACCTGATAAAATGAGTATATCTTTTGTTTCCAATGCCTGTTGAATAGTCTTTTTGGTGGATTCGTAAGTGTCCTCAATTTGAATGACATCAAAGTCTGTAAAACCATATTGTTTTAAACCAGCAGCAAGCATATAAGAGTTACTCTCATAAATTTTACCAGTACTTAAAGGTGTGCCGGGTTTAACCAACTCACTTCCGGTAGCAATAATAGATATTGATGGATGTGGAATGCAATTGAGCTGATTCAATCCTAAACCACTTAAAAATCCAACAGCAGGAGCACTTAAATGACTTCCTTTTTCCAGGGCTAATTCACCTTGTTTAATCTGTTCACCAGCTAGACGAATATTTTGCCCAACAGCAATAGGTTCTGTTATTTTGATCTGATCTCCTTCTCGCTCTACAATTTCCTGTTTCACAACCGTATTAGCTGAATCAGGAACAAGGGCTCCTGTGAAAATTCGAACTGCTTCTCCGGCTTTTAATTCAAACTGACCTGTGTCACCTGCGGCTATTTCACCAATAACCGTATAACTTTCAATCTGATCAGAATAATGCAAAGCATAACCGTCCATTGCAGACTGGTTAAAAGGAGGCATGTTGATAGGAGAAAAAACATCCTCAGCTAAAAATTTTCCAGTAAAATTCTGAAGTGAAAGTACTTTAGCTTTTAAGGGTTGAGAATATTCTTCTACCAGCCTTAATGCTTCTTCTACGCTGATCATTATATGCATAATAACAAAGATAAGCCTTCTTAAGACATCCGTTTACCCATGGCATTTATTTACCGCTTCAAATCACATAGAACATTGATCAAGATCAAAAAAAGTCCGTTTTATGTGATTTACCTTTGTATTAACATGAGTGAAAAGCCTAAATGTTACCATTGCCAGGATGAATGTGTTGAAGAGCATCACCTAGACGATAAGGTGTTTTGTTGTTCAGGCTGCCAGACTGTTTATGAGATTTTGAATCTTAATGACATGTCTTCTTATTATAAGTTGGAAGAGCTGGCGGGAATAAAACCAAATGATGTTCAAAAAGGAAAATATGACTTTTTGGATTTGGATGACATTCAGGAAAAATTACTCGATTTTAAAGAGGACTCTATTTCTAAAGTCCGATTTTTTTTACCACAAATTCATTGTAGTTCTTGTTTATGGTTGTTAGAAAGACTCCATAAAGTAGAAAAAGGAGTAATTCAATCTCAGGTCAACTTTGGAAAAAAAGAAATTCTGATTTCATTTAATCATGAAGAAATCTCACTGAAACGACTTGCGGAGATCTTAGCAACTTTGGGTTATCCTCCTAACATTACATTAAATGAATATGCCGAAGATGGAGCCAAAAAGAACAATCGTCAGTTAATCATAAAAATTGGAGTTGCTGGTTTCTGTTTTGGAAACATTATGTTATTGAGCTTTCCTGAATATCTAGGGATCAATGAAAGTGACTCTAACTTCCAAACCTTATTTGCCTACCTGAATCTAATTCTTTCCATTCCGGTTTTAATCTACTCGGCTAGAGGATATATTGTATCGGCTTTTAAATCGATATCGGCTAAGGCGATTAATATTGATGTTCCCATTACTATGGGGATTTTTGCTCTCTTTAGTCGATCTTTATTTGAAGTGATCAGTGGGAGTGGAGCTGGGTATTTTGACTCTTTTGCGGGATTGATCTTTTTCCTTTTAGTAGGAAGATGGTTCCAACAAAAAACCTATGATGCAATTAATTTTGAACGGGATTATAAATCGTTCTTTCCAATAGCTGTAACTAAAGTCGTTGATAATGAGCATCGAATTACTCCCTTGCAAGAGATAGAAATAGGTGATCGTTTAATCATTCGTAATCATGAATTAATTCCGGCGGACGCACAATTGGTCAAGGGAAAAGCTCGAATTGACTATAGCTTCGTTAGTGGAGAATCCCGCCAATTAAAAAAAGAAATTGGTGAGAAGATATTTGCTGGTGGACGACAAGAAGGATCGTCGATAGAAGTGGTGGTAAACAAAAATGTAGATAATGGCTACCTGACTAGTTTGTGGAATAATCCAGCTTTCACCAAACAAAAAGAGCGTTCACGATTGTCGGATCATATAGCAAAGTATTTTACCATTGCAATTATTCTTATTGCCTTTGCAGGCGGAATATATTGGTCAACTGCTGATCCATCAAAAATTGCCTTCGTTGTAACATCCGTCTTAATTGTGGCTTGTCCCTGTGCAATTGCTCTATCAGTTCCGTTCACTTATGGAAATGGAATTAGAATTATGGGACGTCACTCCTTCTATTTAAAATCTTCAGAGATAATTGAAGCGATGACGGAAATTACGGATGTGGTTTTTGATAAAACAGGTACCATCACACAAAATGACCGCTCTGATTTGGCTTGGGAAGGTGAAGAATTAACAGAATCGCAAAAGAAAATCATATCCAATATTGTTCGACATTCAAACCATCCTTTGAGCAAGGAAATAGCTAAAAATCTAGGAGACCTTCCTGATCTTGGGTTAGAGATTACAGAAATTGACGGGAAAGGTCTTAAAGCTCTATCTAATAATATAGAATGGAAAGTTGGTCAGCATCGTTTTGTTGGAGCAGAGGTGAAAGACATGCAAACTAGAGTCTATATCGCCGAAGGTGAAAAGGTGTTAGGATCGTTCCGTTTCTCTAACTATTATTTAGATGGGATTGATGGCCTTTTCAATGAGTTGGGTCAGAATTATCGATTACATATCCTTTCTGGAGACAATGAAGCCGAGCGTGGAGTGTTACAAGAAATGCTTCCGTCCAATTCGGAATTGCGGTTTAACCAAGCTCCAATGGATAAGTTAGACTACGTTTCCTCCCTTCAGGAGAAAGGGAAAAGAGTGATGATGATAGGAGATGGTTTGAATGATGCCGGTGCTTTAAAACAAAGTGATGTTGGAATTTCTGCCGTGAATGATCTTCACTCTTTTAGTCCATCTTCCGATGGAATTATAACAACGAATAAAATCAAACAAATACCTCAGTTTATGAATTTTGCTAAATACAACCGAAATGTCGTAATGATTAGTTACGTTTTTTCACTGATTTATAACATTATTGGATTGATCTTTGCCTTGAAGGGAATTTTGACCCCTTTGGTAGCAGCCATTCTGATGCCGGTAAGCTCGATTTCAGTTGTTATTTTGGTGACTGTTTTGGTGAATATGAGGGCAAAGAGGTTGGGGGAGTAGGTTGATTCCTTCTTTCTTTTTAATAACCATCCGCAATCATACCAATGGCTATTCTAGCGTACTATTCAGGACAATATTCCACTTGTCCTTTCTGTTCCGATAGTTAAATTTAAAAGCAAATTCATCAAAATATAGCTGTGAAAAGCGATCTGATACATGATGATAAATTCCCTTAATCAGCCTTTTAATATTTCCAATAGCTGTGTGAATCCATGGAAAAATAAATGTTTGAGATGACAGGATCAGGTTAGGTTGAAATTGATGAGGATTCAAAATTTTATAGTTTCTATAACCAGATTCCTTTAGTTTATTAGAATGCTGAGGTGAATGATTTTCCATTTTCCAAATGATACCCTGTTTCAAATCTTCAACCGCTAAAATTCGTATACCACCACCTTTTCCATTTCCGGATTGATTTTTAGAAATAGAAGATGCTGCCATGATCAGAGCTTTTTGTTTTTGATTGCCTTGAATTGATTTTCTTTCACCTCGAACTGTAGCTTTTTTCTCGTCTAGAGTTGTGAAAAAAGTATTGCTTAATTCAATATTGCCGTGATATTGATCCATTTCGTTAATTCGGGACATTGCCTTTCGGATCTTGTGCATCATATACCAGGCAGGCTCATATCGTTTTAAACCTAATTGTCTTTGAAGCTCACAGGCAGAAATTCCCTTTTTTGTATTGCATACGAGGTAAAGAGCTTCGTACCATAATTTTAGCGGGAGGTTACTGCTTTCAAATAGAGTTCCGCTACGTAATGTTGTTCTGAAATTACAGTTTTTGCATTGCCATTGCTCCTTTTTGCTTAACCAGTAATGGGCTTGATGGCCACATTTTTTGCAACTAATTCCAGATTTTTCTCGGGATAGTTTTAAATGGATTTTGCAAGATGACTCGTCCTTGAAGGAGTGATAGAATTCTGCTATTGTCATACTTTGAGTTTTGGTCAAAGCTCTTGAAGCAGAACGTAAACAATTTATGTTCTGGTAAGTTTGCGGATAGTTGGAAAAATTAGTAGGTATTACAAATCTGAAAATGATCACCTACTTTCTCTTCTTCAAATTGGGTGTTATAGCTCGATATACCTTTCCAAATCATGAAAACCCCAACTAAAGCAATAGCCATTGTTCTCAGCAGGCCTCCATGTTTTTGGAAACGTTTTTTTAAATGATCCGAGAAAAAGATGAGCAAACTCATAAATGGGGCAGTCCCCAAACCAAAGAAAAGCATGAAGGTGATAGCTTCAAGATGATTGCTTTGAGCCAGCGCTCCCAATGCGGCAACGTAAACCAGGCCGCAAGGAATAAAGCCATTCATAAAGCCGATATAAAAAGAGTAATCGAGTCGATCTTTTTTTAATGAGCTAGCAATTTTAGCTTTCAGTTTAAAATAGGAACTAAAGAGAACGTACCCCTTTTGTTCTACTTTTTTTAATATAAAAGGGACCAAGGCTAAAATGGCGATAAATATGCCAATAGCAATAGTTATAATAGCTTGAATTTTCAGACTTTCCAGAAAGATAGCAAACATTCCAACCAGTGATCCAATGACCATATAGGCAAATATTTTTCCGCTATGGTATAGTAGGATAGAGTAGATGCGGTTTTTTCCGTGAGCGGTAGGAATAATTAAGGCAATTGGCCCACACATTGCTACGCAGTGCCAACTACCTAATAAACCTAATATGAATGCCGCTGAAATCATTTGTATTTAGAATGATATATTCTTTTCTGCCATGTAAGAAGTTCCTTTTTCTTCCCATTCAACGATGACATCGTAGTATCCTTCTTTGAAGTTGGAATAATCTAGTAATTGTTGATTGTTTCCATCTACTGATAGATCGAAATTACGATCATATGATTTTTTGTCTGGACGATAAAAGTGAATATTCCCTTTTGATGATTCTGAAATAGGGTCTGGGAAGATGAGTTGTACGCCTTCCTGACTATGTTTGACAACGAATTCTTCTTGTAATTGAGCGTAATTCTCTGACTTTTGTTTATTGTCGTTGAACTTTAATTCGTTTTCATAATAGTCATCTCTCACAAGATCCGCGTCACGCGTAAAGGCACGATATACCATTGAACCGATGAACCCGGCAAATAAAACAAATGCGATAGTGATACTTCTTCCCCAATTCATAATTTTTAATTTTTAAAATCCAGGACCATTAAAGTTTACTTCAACTTCATCTACTAATCTTTCTCCTGAGAAGATTCCAATGGTGACTGGTGTTTTTGGACCGATGAGTTGATCCAGTGTCATAGTTACAATTAACTCTCGATGTAATTCTTCTCCCATTTCCAATTTAACCGGAGATCCTCCAACTAATTCCACTTTGGCATTTCCTGAAGTTACCTTTAAACTCACATCGTGATCTTCATTGGTTTTGTTCAGGATGTTTGT
>JAKSBJ010000301.1 GCA_022361195.1 Flavobacteriales bacterium | reverse complement strand
GTTTCGTCTCCAAAGCCACCAGTAACAGTAATATCAGACTCAATAGAAGTATTGAATTGACTAATGGTGAAGTATTTATTTGGATCTTCATCTAAGGCATCACTTATCAGTTCCTTTGTTTCGTCAATATAATCTTCCAAATTATCAAGCGTAAAATAATTATCAACCATTATGCATAAGTGATTAAAGTATTGAGGGCGATAAACATCACTTTCCATCACATTTTTTACCAGAGGTTTAGGAGGTGTAGGTTCCCCCCATCCACCACCGCCGCCTTCGTAGGTAATAAGGATATTTGTCTCTGTACTCGAAAATGCAAGATTATAATCCCAGGGAATCCACTGAAAGACTTCTAAAGTTGAGTCATAATACACATAAAAATTTCGTCCATGTTCATAATACGAATCCCAATTGTACATTAAAACATCAGCTGCCAAAACTCTTAAATAATTATTCATCTGAAGTTGAGTTGAGATACTATCCTCAAACTCTGAGGCATTATTTGCCTTTTTTACGAAATCAATGAATTCGTTCCATTCATCCAATTCTTCATTGGTTTTGAGTTCAAACTCATCCTCATAGGCCGACTTTGACGTTCCCTGCCATTCTAAACTAGTATTTTCAATGCATTTAAAAAGGTTTCCGTTGTTATTGCTAAACCAGTTTTTGAGAAACTTATTATCAACCTGTTCAACAACCACATAAAGCCCCCAATAAGTATCATTCAAATATACTTTAGCATAAGATGAACGAGGAGCTGCAATTCCGGCATCCCTCATGAACTTATACGCCAAAGCATCTCTCATCATGGACGGATCACCAAAACCATTTTGCAAATTAATTTTCTTTAAACCGTCATATTTTTTACCCTGAACATATTCGTTAAAATCTATTTTCAATGGCTCTTTTAAACCTTCCGATCCCCAATTAGAGAAGTATCCTTTTTGTCTCACTCCAACCGAATCTACCGTATTCCCATCTATTTGAACACTGGCCATCATGTATTGCTTATCAGCTCCGTAATCCAAATACTGTTCGTAATAGTACTCTAATGAATCCCAGAAATCTTCTTGTTCAAAAGTGATGCGAACTTCATGAATATACGATTCATCAAATAGCTCATTTCCATTTGATTGAGCATGACCAATCCACAAACCTAAAAAAGGTAGTAACAGCAATTTTTTCATCTTCAGCAATTTTTCTTTTAGCAATCTTGTTGTTTGCTAATCTAAATTAACTCAGCC
>JAKSBJ010000137.1 GCA_022361195.1 Flavobacteriales bacterium | reverse complement strand
GGCTAATTCGTCCATCAAAACCTTCTAAAGAAATAGCACCAACAATATCAGCCACTCCCGAAAGTTGCTCGGCCTTCATCAAACACCAAACACCATAAGAAGACATAAACTGCGTTCCGTTTAACAAAGCCAATCCTTCTTTAGATTTCAACTGAAGAGGTTCCCAACCCATTGCCGCTAACATTTCCTTAGCGGCCATTTTTTCGCCTTTAAAGTAAACCTCTCCCTCTCCTAAAATTGGAAGCGACATATGCGCCAATGGAGCCAAGTCTCCAGAAGCACCTAAAGAACCTTGCTGGTAAACAACAGGGGTAATATCATTATTGTAAAAATCCAATAAACGTTGCGCAGTTTCTAGCTGGCAGCCCGAATGTCCGTATGAAAGTCCCTGAACTTTTAAGAACAACATGAGTTTGACAATCTCCCGAGGAACTTCCTCCCCCACTCCACAAGCGTGAGAAATCACCAAATTTCGTTGCAAGGTACTCAGATCTTCATCCGAAATAACGGTATTACACAAAGAGCCAAATCCGGTATTAATTCCGTAAAAAACTCCTCCACTTTCGCTCATTTTGGTATCAAGGTAATTTCGGCATTTTAAAATACGTTCCGAAGCCTCTTTTGACAACTGAAGTTCTGTATTGGATTCTACGATTTCCTTTAGCTGGGAAATGCTTAAAAAGTCGCTATTGATTAAATGTGTTTTCATGATGTTTTACTCAACATTTCGTCTACAGTGCAGCTGGTTTGCTCACCGCTTTCCATATTTTTATAAGTAACCAAATTGTTTTCCATTTCATTAGAACCAATCATGATTACATAAGGAATATTGCGATCATTCGCATATTTCATTTGCTTTTTCATTTTTGCTGATGAAGGATAAATTTCACAAGCAAATCCTTTATCACGCAATTGTTTGGCTATTTTCAGAGAATAGGCCTGTTCCTCTTCTCCAAAGTTGATAAAAAGGTATTGAGTTCCCTGTAATCCCTTTTCTGGAAATAAATTCAGCTCAGTCATCACATCGTAAATTCGATCTGCTCCAAAAGAAATTCCAACTCCAGACATATCCTTTAAGCCAAATAAAGAAGTTAAATCTGCATAACGACCTCCTCCGCAAATACTACCAATCTTTACATTGTTCGCCACCACTTCAAAGATAGCTCCCGTGTAATAGTTTAATCCTCGAGCCAGAGTCACTTCAAAATCAAGAATGGCTTTATCTAAGCCAAGCGCATCAATTTGATCCAATACAAAACTTAACTCTTCAATTCCTTTCATCCCGACCTCAGAAGTCGCTAAAAAGTCTTTTAGCTTATCCAACTTTTCAGCATTCGTACCTCCCAATTCAAATAAAGGATCAATTTTTTGAATGGCCTTTTGAGAGATTCCTCTCTCCATGAGTTCCTTGATAACACCAACTTTCCCAATCTTATCCAACTTATCAATGGCTACCGTGATATCAACGATTTTTTCTTCCTCCCCACACACCTCAGCAATTCCGGTTAAAATTTTACGGTTGTTAATTTTAATGGTAAAATCAGTCAATCCTAAATTGGATAAAACCTCATCAAAAATTTGGATCAATTCTACCTCATATAAAAGCGAATCACTTCCAATGGCATCACAATCACATTGATAAAACTCTCTATACCGTCCTTTTTGAGGGCGATCTGCACGCCAAACCGGTTGAATTTGATAACGCTTAAACGGAAAGGATAAATCGTTTTGATTTTGAACTACAAAACGTGCAAAGGGTACTGTTAAATCATAACGCAAAGCTTTATCTGATACTGAATTTGCAAATCGGGCATAATTTTCATTTCCCAAAGCATCCAAATCAGCTTTTTTCACAGAATCTCCCGAATTGAGCACTCTAAAAATCAGTCGATCTCCTTCTTCTCCATATTTACCAAGAAGTGTTTCAGTCTTTTCTATGCAAGGGGTTTCAATTGGCAAAAAGCCATATTTTTCAAATACAGTACGGATGGTGTCGAAAATATAATTTCGCTTCACCATGGTTTCCGGTAAAAAGTCCCGGGTTCCTTTTAAAATAGATGGTTTATTACTCATGCGATAAAGTGTCCGGCAAATTTAACAAATTCAGGTCATGCAACTCCTTTTCACAAATCTTTTTAAGCTGCAGTTTGCCTTGTGTGATATTTAGAACATTCTCTTCTTGAAAAAAGCGTAATTTTGCGGGGAGTTTTTTTGGTATGGACAAGTTTAAGAATAGAATTAAATATTATCTCTTTGGATTGGGAATCGGTCTTATTTTCACTTACTTTCTTTTTGGGAGTCGTGGTTGTTCCTGGTTACCTGAGAATCGCGTAAAGAATATGATCGCCGAAAAGGAGATTTGGATTGGAGATAGTATTCGAGATTTGATGCAATGCCAAAACGTAACTAATTCAGACATTTACAGATTATTAGATGATGATGGAGATGTTGATTTTTCATTGAGTAAGACCAGTGGTGAACCTAAAGAATATCACTTAAGCGGAATAAAAGAAGAAAAAGAATTGACGATTCGTTATGCCCTTTATGACAGCACCGCGGAGGTAATTGATTTTTCATATTTGAAAGATTCAGATTGTAAAACCACAGTGAGTAACAACAATAAACGCGTTGTTACACTTCCATTAGAACAGGTCATTGAAATTATTGAACAACGTGAGTTCAGAATTTTGGACAAGGCAGTTTGTCAAATGGAATGCCTGGAATTAACTGAAGAGGAAGTGCTGAATTTTCACTCCGGAGAAAAGGTTTATGTAGAAGCATCTAAACCACGTTTAAAACCAAATCCTGAATATCTATTAACTGGCTTTATTGGAGATAAAGAATATTCGATTTTTTATATCATAGGAGAAAATCGAACCAGAATTGGAGCGATTACTCTAAAGCAGAATAAAGAGAAATGTCAATGTTCGGAATACGATCTGCCTTCTCCTTATTAGTCTTCCTTTGAGCGTATAATATTTCCAAGCTGATCTAATTTATCGGCATCAACACTTAATGCATCCAGATGCAAATCTGCCCGCTTGTAAAATACTTCGCGCTTATTTAGCATCTCCTCTACAACTTTTAATAAAGCTTCTCGATCGTTTTTATATTCCTCTACCAAAGGGCGAACGTTTTTTGATTTAATAAGGCGACTTACGATAGCCTCAGGGGATAAAATAAGGTAAATAGAAGTTCCTTTTTGCTTGATGAGTTCCATATTACCTTCAAAGCAGGGAGTTCCTCCCCCCAAACTAACAATGGCATTTGAAACTTCTAAATTTTGCAGCCACTCCTTTTCCATTTGGCGAAATGCCAATTCTCCATTTTTTTTAAAAATTTCTGGAATTTTTTTTTGCTGCTGCTTTTCAATTTCCCGGTCCGAATCAAGAAACTTCATACCCATTCTGGAAGCCAATCGTTTACCTACGCTGGACTTACCCGATCCCATGAAGCCAATTAGAAAAATATTCACCTTCCAAAGGTATTCAGAAAAGAGAAATTTGCCATTTCTGAGAAAAAAAATTCCAAAGTCCATTGCAGAATAAAATAAACCCTCTATATTTGCACCCGCAAACAACAAAAGGTTGATCTGATAGCTCAGTTGGTAGAGCATCTCCCTTTTAAGGAGAGGGTCCTGGGTTCGAGCCCCAGTCAGATCACAAAAAGGGCAGAAGATTTGATTCTTCTGCCCTTTTTCTTTACCCCATTATTCCTGGCTTTTTTAATTAGAAACAGCTGTACTTGGCCAAATAATGGTTGAATAATCTGACTTGAATAAGAACCTTTGATTTTTTACTGAGATGTTACATACTCAATTGATAACATTATATGAGTATGCATCAAAACCTCTTCACTCTTTTTCTATTAATTGGATTCAATTCATTTTCACAAATTCAGGCCGATAGCATTTTAACTGATACTATTTATTACAAAAACGGTCAAATACATCGCCTTGTTGATTACGGTTACTACAATGGAGAGCTAAAGATGAATGGAAAGTATACCGAATATTCCGAAAATAATATTTTACTAGTTGATGGGAAGTACGAAATTAATTCAGATAGCCTTGAATGTATTGATTGCTTCGTCGTCTTAAGAGATTCCGCCTTCAAGCCAATTTTTAAATCTGAATTTAATGAAGAACGTACCGGAATTTGGAAGTATTACCATCCTAATGGACAACTAAAAGAAAAAGGGAAATACTCGAATAAAATTCGAGTAACAACTACACAAACTTTATTTTCCTCCAAAACGCAGTATCAGCAAAATGGACCTTCTCCGGTAGGTATCGGTCCAGAATATTTAAAAACTGGGCCTTGGGAATACTATGATGAAAATGGGAACCTAACAAAGGTTATCTGGTACTATGAAGGAAGAGTTATTAAAATACAATATGCTCCTGGGAGGAATTAAAAACAACCTAGTTTTTTGAATTATTCAGACTTCAATAGAAAGAATACGAAGGTCATCGAAATTGGTAATGAACTAAATTTAGAACTGTACACAGACTTTCAAAAAATATCTTCAACAAAATCGAAAAAAATTCTATTTTTGTGCGCCCAATTAAAAAAGACACTCTAATTTGTCTTTTTTAAGCACTGTTCAGATGCTGATTCTGATAATTATCGGAATGGTAGACAGGCAGGAATTGCCCAGGTGCTGAAATTGGTAGACAGGCATGGTTGAGGGCCATGTGTCCGTTAGGGCGTGCGGGTTCGACTCCCGCTCTGGGCACTATAAGGAGTAACGTGAGTTGCTCCTTTTTTTTATGGATGGATTTTTTAACTAATTCATCAGAATAACGAAGATTAGTCTTTATTTTCCCCTTTTATACTCCTATGGCTCAAGTTTACATTTTGTATTCTAAAAATATCGACCGGTACTACGTTGGTAGCTGTAAGAATTTAGCTATTCGATATCAAGACCATTTGAACAAAAAATATCCCAATAGCTATACAAGAATAGCAGATGATTGGGAAATTTTCTTTTCAGTGGATAAACTTACCGAAAATCAGGCCAGAAAGATTGAAAAGCATATAAAATCGATGAAAAGCAGAAAGTATTTTGAGAACTTAAAACGATATCCTGAAATTACCGAAAAGCTCATTAACAAATTTAGATAGCGGCTTCGGTCCGATAGCTATCGGACCCCGCTCTGGGCACTATAAGGAGTAACGTGAGTTGCTCCTTTTTTTTATGGATGGATTTTTTAACTAATTCATCAAAATAACGAAGGTTAATCTTTATTTTCCCCTTTTTCGAGACGAAACTTCTTACCTCCTTATTTCAACTAGATTAGATCAGCTTTAAGCGAGTTTTCTTTCGCTTTTGAAAGCGAAAGAGCATTTCGTTAAGCCATGCCTCCATTTGGTAAATCTGATATTCTTCTCACCACAAAACCCACTTACATTTACGCTGCAACAATAAAAATAATAGCAATGACAAAACAAAAGACACTTACTCCAATTCTCAGTATTTTATTGACTTTATCCTCAGCATTTGGATGGGGGCAAACAACAAACGACCAACATCTCGAAGCAAATAATTTGCAGGAAGGAACATATCATGGTTACTACAATGAAAATGATGAAGATGAAAAGGTGAGATACAAATTGGACCCAGTTTACCCAACAGTTTCAAAAATCCAAAAAGAAAACGGTAAAGTCTCTTCCTTTGTTTTTGATTGCGGACTATCATACCGAAATAGAACCATGAGACCAATTGGTTCTGGCGAAGCAATTACATCCTGGGATGAAAGAGTCGTAATTTGCAATGGTGATATTTATGTACTCAGTGCAGATCCCTATTACACCAATGATTTTAGTATTGAAAGATGGTACACAAAAGGAAGATTAAAACTTACCAAGTCATTTAAAATAGAAAGTGAATACAAAGCAGGAACACTTGCTCCACCTCTAAGCCTTGAAGAGGTAAAAGAATATATTGCACCGTCTATTGAAGCGCGAAGAGCTGTAGACAATGCCAAACAGGCCGACTTAAATGCTCAATACGCTGCTCACCGAAAAGAATACTCTTTAGAAGGTAAGGAAGTTGTAAAAATAGAATTCGTCAACTTTGAGGTTCCTAACAAATTCGGTCATTTCAGAGGATTTACATTTGATGTAAAAGCAACATTAAAAGATGGTACTACTATTTCTACGGATGGTGAAGGATACCGGGATGATTACCATATTACCTACAGTGCCGAAAACTATCAATCAAGAGGATACGAAGGTATGGTGCTCGAAACAGGATTTGTAGACAGTGATGTAATCACTGTCACGGTGACGTCAAAGTATGATGATAATTTATCCATTTCAAAAGACGTAACTCTCAAATACAATGAAGATATTCCCTATTACCAAAATGGAACAACTTCTACTTTTGGAGATGGAGGTGATGCAGATAATTACCGATTTGAGGTAAAGCAAGTAAAACATGCTAAAACTGGGGAGGATTTGCTTAAAATCAAGATCACAAATGTTTCAAAAGGAGCTGTATTAGGAGAATTTAAAATGGGGATAGACCAAACTCTCTCTTTTTCATGCAAGGGTGGTAACGGAAGCGAACATCACGATCATTGGGGAGTTGGAAACGGTGGGAATGGAGGAAACATCACTGTTATTAAAGATCCAAATGTAAAATACTTCAATTTTAACTACTCTAACCAAGGAGGAGATGGAGGACCAGCATTTAACGCCGTTCCAGGCCGAGATGGTCAATTCAAAGAAGAAACTCGAACGCTAAATTTATAACAGACTACTTACTTCTAATCCTTAATTCATCTTTAGTCCGTAGTATTTTAGTTTGGGAATAGAAAAAGAGAAGAGCGCTTAAGTAGTGCTCTTCTCTTTTTAGAACTAATATTTTTTTAGTCTCTTGAAAAATATTTATTGAGCTTGTCCCCTTACAAGGCCATATCCTCTAACAGCTGTTTTAATTCAGTGACTTTGTTTTTTGAGACTTTAGCAACTATTCCATTCACCATATTCAATTTAAGATGATTTGGTGCGTATTCAGAAATGTGATTTAGATTTACTATCCATGATTTTTGAGTACGGAATAAAAAGGTTGATCCTTCCAAATTTGTTTCAAAATACTTGAGATTCTTACTTACGGTAATTTTTCGCTCATTGCTTAAATAAACGCAGCTATACGCACCAAAACCTTCAATAGCGATAATATCAGAAACCTCAACCACATGCTTTTTATGCTGTTCTGGGATAATCATTTTTTGGGTCGTTTCCTTTTTCATATTATCCATTAGAATATTGTATTCTACGGAAATTCGCTCCAGGTCCATTTGGTGACGTAATTTTTCAACTGCTTCTTGCAGGCGGATTCGTTCTACCGGTTTCACTAAATAATCTACCGAACTTAATTGAAATGCCCGAATAGCGTATTCATCGTAAGCGGTAACAAAAATGATTTTGAAATCGATCTCATCAAAGAAATTGATTAGTTCATACCCTGCATAATTGGGCATTTGAATGTCCAAAAAAACAACATTTGGTTGATGTTTATTTATTGCCTCAACAGCTTCTGGAACATCCGAACATTCTGCCAACAAATTAATTGGTGTATCCAATCGTCCCAGTAATTTCCGAAGTACGTTTCTGGCTCGCTCTTCATCATCTACCAATATGGCGGTTATTTCCTTCATTGTTTCTCTGAATCAATTCATAAATTTAATGGTCATCGGTATAAGGGATGATTAAAAACACTCTTGTTCCCATAACCTCACCTCCTTCCATAATATCAAAAATTTCGTACTCTCCATTTTGGTTTTCACTATTCAAAATTTTGAGACGCTCTTCAACTGCTTTCAACGCAAATGAGACATGTCCCCCTCTCCGTTCATTAATTTCTCCGGATTTTTTTCGACCAATTCCATTGTCAATTATTTCGCAAGTAAGTGTTTCATTAAGATAAAAATGAATACTTAATTTTTTTGTACCAGCTTTATGCATCAAACCATGAATTAGCGCATTCTCCACAAAAGGCTGTAATAAGAGGGACGGTATCTTAACATCACGACCATTTTCATAAGTTATCTCATATTCAAACTCATCCTTGAATCGCAATTTTTCAAGTGTGAGATAAGTCTCCAAAAACTTAATCTCATCATTTATGTAGATGTAATCCTGATTGGAATAGTTGAGAATGTTACGCACCAGCTTAGCAAACATGCTGATATAATCATAAGATCCGTCTGTATCTTCATCCAACACCAAATCCTGAATGGCATTAAGCGAATTAAAGATAAAATGCGGATTCATTTGCGAACGTAAAGCTCTTAGCTGACTCTCAGCCAACTCACTTTTAATTCGTTGTTGCTGAATCAGTTCTTCGTTTTTCTTTTTCAGTCTTTTTATTCTGAAGCGATAAATAAGGACTCCGATAACGATGATAAAGCAAAAGATAATGCCATTAAACCACCAGGTCCCCCAAAAAGGTTGACTTTTATTAATTTCAATAAACTTAGAATCTCCGTACTGATCGCGATAACGGAGACGTAATTCTACCTTATTTTTCCCACTTGGAACAGACCCCAAATTGACAATGCCATTAATCGCTGGTTCTTCGGTCCATTTTTCGTTCACAGAAGCAATTCGATATTGCATAAAAGCTTCTGACTCAAAAAGAACACTGTTGTAATGATAATGAATGAATAAACCATCTTTATCGTAAGGAACACTAACAAGCGAATTAACAAAGGTTTTATCTCCAATCATTACCGAATCGACCGCAAATTCAAGAGCAGCTTTTTTCTCCTTCAAATCAGCTGTACTAAAAGAACGTATCTTATCCCTAAACAATACCCAAAGGTGACTATCACCAACATCAAAATCTTTCACAGAGGTTTCATTCATTCCCTCTGCCCGACCTATTTGTTGAATGATGTGATTATTTAAATCTAAGATTTGCAACGCACTTCCAGATTGAATATAGACTCGATCATCCTTAACTATCAGTTTACGTACCAGATTACTTTTGAGTCCGTCTTCCTCCGTAAATTGGAGCTTCAAATCTCCATCTTTGAACATCAATACACCAAATTTGGAAGTCGCTACCCACAAACATCCCTTTGAAAATTCAAGAGAGTAAGCCACTACAGCCTCATCATTCAGCTTAAGTTGCTTTGGAGACTCATGTGGTTTTACCATCAACAACTCCCCATATGTAGCAACATATAATATCTGATTTTCAGAATCAAATTCAACACTTCTACACCTTTCCTTCAGATCTGTAAAAACAGCCAATTCCTCAGAGATCACTCGATAATTAAATCCTTCGGGATGATTTCCTTCAATAAAAAGTCCAGTTGCCGAAGCCAATAAAACAGTGTGACTATCCACGCATTCAACATCTTTTAAGCTCCCAATTTCATTTCCCTTTTCTATATTAAATATTGATGTAACATAGCCCGAACTGTAAGGGGCAATTTTTAGTTCATTGGTAAGAAATAATTTATCAATTGATCCATTTTCTACCTGAATTATCTCTGTATTCTCCATTCCATATCCTTTCAGCACTAAACCATTTCTTGTACTTCGGAGAATTCCTAAATCGGGAGAATACAAAATACTCGTATAATTCTCCTTTGAGAAGTCATCATAATAGTCAAGAACATCCAAATCCTCCACTACTCTAACACCATTTCCAAAGGTTCCAAAATAGTACTCCCCATACATTCCTTTAGTCACTGTAGATAGCAATTCATCCTCAAAAAATGTTTGATAATGAATATTACCCTTTTCATCAAAAATGCACTGATAAACCTCTAAACGGGCCGTTCTGATCCAAAACTCATTTTCTGAGATATAAATTAGCTCTGGCTTTATGCTTTTAGTTTGCCATGTTTCAAATCGAGCATTTTTACCTCCAATGGCCAATTGATAAGTTCGATTGGGATCCTTAGCAAGGATCATTACGGTTTCATCTCCAACAGTAATCACATCCTGAAGCCAATATCCTGAAACATCAATGTTCAAATCTTTCTTTGGGTTTACTTTGGTTACTTTACCGGAAGTTTCAATTCTGTAAAAGATGTCTTCCTGAGTATAGCCTGCATAGATAAGGGTGCCATCAGGCATTTTTTTCAAGCATGTTACAGTAGATTTTCCATCCATAGGCAATTGTTCCCATTCGCCTTCTTGAACTCTATAACAATAATCTGAGGCTACTATGAGATTGTTATTCGCATCAAACTCAATGTAGGTAAGTGACTCTAGTTTATCTTCGGGAATTTCAACAAAAACCTCTAGTGATTCATTGACTACTTTGAATACTTGCCCTCCAAAATTGCAGCAAAACACATTACCAAGATGGTCTTCTACTAAATTAAATACAGCATCTCCCTGCTGGTTTTCAGCTGCTTTTATTTGATTGAATTTTCCATTTCTATAGCGATAAAGTCCTTGATCTGTTCCAGCATACAAGCTTCCATCTTCTGCCTCCAAAAAGGTATAAATTTTGGCTGTTGATAGCTCTTCTTTTCCGATTGTAAAGAAATTAGGATCCTGAGCCAGGATCAAAAAATTGCAAAGAAGTATCGCTATGCAGAGTACGAATCTCATCTGGTTAAATTTACTAAACTAAATGATGGTGCAGAAAGGATCAAACGTTTATCATTAAAAAAGAAAATGAAGCCCTGCATGACACAAGACTTCATTTTTCCTAACCTTCCCTTCACATTATTCAACCAAAAGTTTAGTGCTGAATACAGATGTAGTTGTAAGCTTATCAAAGACCATCAAATGGTACATTCCTGTACTTAAGTTATTTTTCTCAATTACAAGCTTATTGCTTGTCATATCTTCTTCATAAACCTTATTTCCTAAAAGGTCATAAATGATCACAATTTCATTTCCATTCCCTCCTTTTTCAAACTCTAAAGTTGTGCTTTCGTTAAAGGGATTTGGGTATAATTTTATTCCGTCGCTTAAATTGTTTAACAAACTAACGTCCCCCATGGTAATACAATCAGAAATCACATGACATTCTCCATTGTCGATAATACACGCGTAATCTCCATTTTCGGCAGGAGTAAATGTTTGGTTCGTCTCCCCCTCAATAAAACTATTATCGGCACAATTAATCCACTGATAGTTTAGACCATCTGTATCAGCCATTAATTGAGCCCCATCTCTGCTAATGGTACTCGTCACCCCACATTCAGAATCCAATATTAAGAGGTATCCATTTTTATTGATTGCCGTTTCCTCAGCAACATCTGCCGATGGGTCAAAATCTACCGTCGCATTAAATGACCCGACAGCATATATTTTTCCTGCTAAATCAACATGAATATCATTACCCTCCGCGAAAAAAGGGCTATCAATATGTTGGTGAAAGACATAATCTCCTTCTTTATTGATTCTTAAAACAAACCCATCTCTACCTACAGCATTAAAAGCACTTTCAACTGCCGCCGATGGATCAAAATCTGCTTCACCTCCAAAAAAACCAGTAATAAATGAATTACCACTATGATCTATAGCTAAAGCTTGAGGAGAAAAGAATTCTGTTGCTTCAAATGGCTTTGCCCAAACATATTCACCATTTTCATTTAGTTTGATCAAATACATATGCCTAACCCAGTCTTCGGTATCTGTTGTCACCAACAGTTCGCCATCTCCAGGATTCAAATCAGTATCACCTATATAACTTCCCAGCACCACGACATTTCCATCCTTGTCAATATCAACATCATTACAAATAGATTCTAGTTGTCCTGGAATTTGTCTTGCCCATTGGTATTCAAAGTCCGAGTTCATCTTTAAAACAAATCCATCCCATCCGGCACCTCCTGGTTCTTCAGTTAAAATTGCTTCTCCGGCCCCTAAATCAAAATCACATTCACCTCTAAATCCACCGCATAAATAGAAGTTCCCTACCTCATCAAACTTCATTTCAACTGGAGTTGTCCAGATAGTACTCTCTAGCTTTTTAGCCCACTCAAAGTTCCCATCAGAATCTAATTTTTGAATAAAGATTGCCCGATCGGAAGATATTAATTCACTAATTCCTGGCCCCGGATCAAAATCAACTGTATCATAAACAAAAACTCCAGTTGTGTATACATTTCCTTCCGAATCAGTTGTGACACTTTTTGCTTCATCTCCGAAATCACCTCCCATGGATACTGCCCAAACTAATTCGCCATCAGAATCCAATTTCACGGTAAATCCATCATTAAAACCAACAGCCGTTAAGTCAAAGACACCTGGCCCTGGATCAAAATCGCATGTTCCACTAAAATGTCCTGTTACATAAATGGCTCCATCAGCGGCAAGATGGATATCTTTTACGGATTCATCATCAGCCCCTCCAAATGACTTAGCCCAAATAAAATTACCTTCTTCATCTAATTTTTGGACAAAAATATCTCGCGAATAATCCACAGAAAGTAATTCGTAATCATCTGGCCCTGGGTCCATATCGGTATCTACAAAAAATGTCCCAGCAGTAATCATGTTTCCCTCATCATCCACATCAAATGCCCAAGCCTCATCGTTGTAACTTGCACCTGAATTGTAAACTGAATTAAACTCTTGAGCATTAGCTACCAAATTTGTACCCAATGCAAGTGTTAAAATCATTTTGTTCATCTTCATATTTTCATTTTTTCACATTTCAACGCAAAGAACGACTATCAAGTAAATGAATAAAAGACCTGCTTTACGAAGCGACTATATGGCTTAACGAAATGCTCGTATTGGGTGAAAACCTAAAAATTCATCACAATCCTTATCTTAGTTTCAATTCAAAAAAAATGGGAGCTTACCACTTATTCGTTAATCCAACCAAAAAGGAATTTCTAGATCCAGCACAATTTGGAGATGGTAATAAACGCTATGCTTTGTTTCATGGTCTTCATCGATATGCTTTACAACTACTCTTCTATTCTATCGACTTGAGTAGTCAAATAATTACTGAAGACATCAAAAACTGGACAGGAGATGTAATGTACATTGCAGCCGATGATGATGCTCCAAACCAAGCTTCGGCCGAGTTGTTGCAACAAATAGTTGGAGAGACGAAAGAGCATAATTTATATTGGCATGCTCGTCATCATTACCGAGACATTAGTTTGCCTTTGTTAAAGTATTTTTTGACAAATGATAGGGATGAGGATTTTCTGGCAGATTTTTATGAGCGAGCAAAGATTCATAAACATCATTTTCAATTTATGGCTTCTACCTATTTCGAAACGAAAAATGCATTGCTCAGAGCTGATCTTGAAAAGCACTTTGGTAAAAATTGGATGAAACGATTGTGAATTGGATTACGGTTTAACTTCACTTACCTCTCAAATTGCCCAAGCCAGTTATAAATGTGTCAAAAAAATCGAGCATCAATCAACCTTTTGTTAATCTAAAACCTTTGATGCTCTCAACTACTAAGCGTTCAATAAAAAGATGATTTTTTCCAAATACAAAATCACGCTCTTTAAGTACATTATTTTGAACGGCTTTTGTATTTTTATCTGCCTATGAAAAAACTGGTTTTCCTTTTCAGCATTTTTTTGCTTTGTACAACATCACATGCACACAGAATAAAACTATCCACTATTTCGCTTGATTTTCCTACCGAGGTTACCAAAGGAAACAAGGTTAACGTCTCACAAGGAGGGCTGAGTTCTTATGCTTGGAATCGGTTAAGAAATGACAGTAGCGCTTACTATTATACCTACTCTTTTCGATATACCAATGGCTTATTTGAATTTAGGGAAACCACCAAAGAGGACATTTATGAATGGCATGAAAGTACCTATCCTCGATTTAAAAAGGCAAAAGAAAAAGGATACTATAATGAAAAGGCTTTTTTGAAAATTGAAAACCCTGTACTGAAGGGAAAACTATTTGGAATCACCAATGAAACTAAAGGAAAGGTCCGAAAAATTACGGTAATCTATAAATTCAATAAAACCACTCAATTTACTGCTTCCCTAAAATCAGCTTATAACGGGCCTGGATTTGTAGCCATGCAAGATTCACTCATTAACTTTCTTGAAACGGTAGAAATTGATCCCTTTGTCATACCGGAACATGATGCAGTAAGCCAAACAGGAGATTTAAAGGATAAAGTTTCACACCATCTGGTTAACCTTCCTGTCGGTTTATCAAACGATTTTAACAATCCGGTAGTAGCCCAGTGCGAAAATGGAGACCTCATCGTAGCTTTTGCTCACTCTACCGGATCAGAAATTTTCAGGTTAAATTCAAAATGGGAGATTTTACACCATTATTCTTTCGACAAGGTAGTACATGACATTGTTCCTTATGGTGATCAATTCTTTAGTTTAGCTTCAACCGAATACAACAAATTGACTTATGGTATTTATCCAAGCTTGTTTTTAAGTAAACATGATCCTAATTGTGAGGTACTTTATTTTAATCGAGTCTTCAATAAATTCAAACTTCGCTTTCCAGGAAATCAGGTTTTTGATTTTTACTCGAGGGATAATGTTTGCTTGGAGGTAGTAGATTCTTTGGGATTGGTCTACGCCAACTCAGAACGTAAATTTTCGGATATGAAAGTAGGTCAAGCAGGAGCTTATAAGACCTTCTCTACCGTTTCTGGAATGAAGAAAAAGGCTGACAAAGATCTTTGGCACGTCAGTCACTGCTTTGCTCAAAAATCCATTGCTGATGACGAGCACGTTTACCTATTTAGTTTGGGAGACAATTTCCCACGTGGGTTGTCGATGAGCAAGATTAATATTTTACTCGAAAAAGATTCTACCGACACAGTTTCTTTTTACCATGAAGAGCTTTATAAGCTCAAAGGAAATGGCGGAGATAATTACATCATGGACAGTCATATCTCTGAGCCTGTATTTTTCAAGGACAAAATTTATTTGGTATTGGAAACGGAATCTGGTGCAAAAACAGATTATGATTCAGGGAACGGATACTCCTCCAATCGTGGAAAGAATGACCTTTTCTTAATTTCAGTAAACAAGTATGGAGAAGCTATTGAGAGTAAACAAATCACCAAAACCAAACATTTTGAAGAGGTGAATCCTAAGCTAGCTGTTCACAATGACATGCTTTTATTAGTTTATACTGAAGTGAAATACAGTAAAGCCACCTCTAAGGTTGAAATGTCTGACAAATACATTTATTTAGACGAAAAAGGACGTCGAAAAACCAAGGGAGAAACCATACAATCTATTTATGAAAATGAAGATCCTAAGGACTGGAAAATGCCGGACAGCCCTATTAACAGAGATGGAAATGAGTTCCTTCACCTGCAAGATGGCTCAGTACTTTGGATGCGTTTATTAAAGAATACGCGTCAGTTGGAAATAATTCAGTTTGGCTCTTAAGGAATCCACTTAATTTTTCGGAAATCAGGCTTACGCTTTTCAAGAAAAGCATCTCGTCCTTCTTTGGCTTCTTCGGTCATGTAAGCTAAACGAGTTGCTTCTCCAGCAAATACTTGCTGACCAACCATTCCGTCATCGGTTAAGTTCATCGCAAATTTCAACATTTTAATAGAGGTTGGCGATTTATCTAAAATTTCCTGCGCCCAATCATAGGCTGTATCTTCTAGTTCATCATGTGGAATAACGGCATTCACCATTCCCATATCTGCTGCTTCCTGAGCAGAATAGTTCCTTCCTAAAAAGAATATTTCTCGAGCTTTCTTCTGCCCCACCATTTTAGCTAAATATGCAGAACCATATCCACCATCAAAACTGGTTACATCCGCATCTGTTTGCTTAAAGATTGCATGCTCTTTACTCGCTAATGTTAAATCGCACACCACGTGTAAACTATGTCCTCCTCCTACTGCCCAACCTGGCACTACAGCTATGACTACTTTTGGCATAAAACGAATTAAACGCTGGACTTCCAAGATGTTTAAACGGTGATATCCATCATCACCTACATATCCTTGATGTCCTCGAGCTTTTTGGTCTCCTCCCGAACAAAAAGAATACACTCCATCTTTTGATGAAGGCCCTTCAGCAGAAAACAAAATAACACCAATGCTGGTATCCTCCTGTGCATCATAAAATGCATCATATAACTCTGAAGTTGTTTGAGGTCGAAATGCGTTTCTTACATCCGGACGGTTAAAGGCAATACGAGCAACGCCGTCTCCCGATTTTTTATACGTTATATCCTGATATTCTTTGGCGGTAGTCCATTTAACTTTTGACATGCTTTCAATTTTGTGCTAAAATTAAGAATTACTGTCATTCCGTTTCACAATGAAAAAAGAAAAGAATGAACAATGATATTTTGTTACATTCGTTAAAACCATTTTAAAACTAACAAATGAAAAAATTCATCATTCTCACCCTTTTGGTTTTATCCGGCTGGATAACAAATGCACAAGATATTAAACTCATGGACTCTTATTTGAGAGGAAATGACCTGGCTACTCGCTATGTTGTAGTATTGGAAGATAACAGTATTTGGTGGTTCGCACCAGGGCAAGCATGGAAAGAATCATCAGTAGAAGGGCTTCCGCAAGGTTATGATATCAAACTCCTTTCTTGCTATTCACACAAAGATGGTTCAACCCGCTATACCGTAGTACTTTCTGACAATTCAATTTGGTGGTTTGCTCCCGGACAGCCATGGAAAAAATCGTCAGCAGAAGGATTACCGAATGGGTATAAAATAGAATCGTTTAAGGCATATTCTAAGTTAGACGGAACTCGATATGTACTGACCTTGGAAGACAATACTATTTGGTGGTTTGCTCCTGGACAAGCTTGGCAAAAATCATCTTTGGAAGGCTTACCAGAGTAGTCAATGCTTCTTTCATTAGATAAAATAAAAATCTTAGTCACACTAGGAATCTCCTGCTATGGTTTAATAGCCTGTCATAATCAGCATCAAGAAAAAACCGAAAAGATAGTGTCTCCAAATAAGACACAATCAAATATAGACACCAGCAAACCAAAAGCGATATTATCACCTATTGATACAAATAAGGTAGAAATTGTTCAATTGCCACGTCCTAATTCAGGAACTTTCAGTTTTGAAGAAGCGGAAAACAGAAAAGGAGAAATTTATGATATGCAACTGAGTGTAAAGCACTTTGATTGGGAAAACCCTACATCAGGAGGTGCTTTGCACATTAATCAAAATGATGAAATTGAAGTATATCAATTTACAATGGGATTGATGTACTTAGGTACTGGCTTAGACGAAAATGGAGACTCTGTGGTATACGTTGATCAAGCGCCAAAAGACACTTCATTCGTAATAGACGCTCAGGACATTAAATACCATGTTGGAGGTATTGGGCTTGGAAATCCAGCCAGCGTTCTAATTACTTCTGAATTTGACTTAAAGAAATCGAACGCTTTGGAAATGATATTAGAAGAAGTGTTTGAACCTGGAACTCAGATATACTACTTGAAGGAGAAATAAAAATAGGAAATTAAAACTTCACTCCCATTACACAAACGTCATCCAATTGATCAAAATCGCCTTTCCAATGGGTAAAAGCTTTGAGTAATTCCTGTCCCTGCTCTTCCATATTGGCAGAGAGTGTTTCGGCAATTAATTGTTTGAATCGTTTAATCTTCATCTTCTTACCATCAGGTCCACCAAACTGATCTGAAAAACCATCTGAAAAGAGATAAAGTCTATCTCCCTTTTTCAATTCTACTTCGTGTGATGTAAAATGAGTGGCCCGATCAAAATTACCAATAGGCTGCTTATCGGCTTTTATCTCCATTAGGTCATTGTCTCTGTAAATCCACAGTGGATTATGGGCTCCGGCATACATTAACTTATTATCGGAAATAGCACAAAAAGCGATATCCATTCCATCCTTTACCGAAGCATCTCCTTTTTTAAATCGCTCAATCACAACTTCTCTTACTCGCTCTAAAATCTCTGCCGGATCGGTTAATCCAAACTCATGAACCACTTTTTCTAAGGCATTAGAACAAATTACAGAAACCATTGCTCCAGGTACACCATGTCCTGTACAATCAGCTACGGAAATAAAGGTATAATCCCCCTCACGGGCCATCCAATAAAAATCTCCACTCACAATATCTTTAGGCTGATAAAGAATAAATGAATTCTCAAATTCTTTTTTAAAAGATGAAACAGGAGGTAAAATTGCAGATTGAATTCGTTTGGCATAAGTGATAGAATCTGCCACTTCCTGATTTCGTTTTTGAATTATTTCATTTTTCCCAGCCAGAATTCGATTGGCCTTTTTCTTTTGTTTATAGTTGATATAGCTGAAAATGAAAAAGAACAAAATACATATCGCTATGATGATCAGAATTTTGTTAAAATTTGTTGCACTGTCTAACTGCTCACCTTGCTTTTCACTTTTTTGAAGGAGATTTTCAATTTCTTTCTTTTTACGATCAACATCATTAATAATTTCCATTTCGGTCAAAATCCTTGACTGTTCAATGTTATAAATGGAATCCCTTATTTCCCAATGCCATTTGTAATAATCATTCGCTTTTCCATAATTATTCTCTCCTTCATAGATCTCTGCCAACATTAGGGTCAGGTCCTTTATTCCCATGTAATTATTGATGGAGTCCATTTTATCCAAGGAGCTCAACATCAAATTCAGATTTTGATTTTTATTAATTCCCTTTGAATAATCAAGTTTAGCCAATGTAAATTCAGAACGAGTGATCATTTCAATATCTCCAACAGCCAAAGAACGTTCTAATACTTCTTCCCATGTTAATCTGGCATCTTCTGTTCTTTCTGTCATTTCATAAATCGATGCCAAATTGGATAAAGCTAGTTTAAGTGCGTAATCACTCTTAGACTTTTTCCCGTACTGAATACTTTCATTTAAGAATCGTTCTGCCTTATCCAGGTTCCCCAATTGAAAATGCTGCCAACCAACATTATTTAAGGTTATTGCCATGGCTTGAGGCTCTTTTAAAGAATCAATTAATGCAAAGGATTTCTCGTAATATTTAATGGCTTGAGCTTCATTTCCCATACGCTCATAAGCCAAACCAATATTATTACAAATACTGGAATGAACTCCCCTGTTCCTGCGGCCATCATTGTAATTATGAGCTTGAAAAAGATAATCCAGAGCCAAATTAAAACTCCCCAACTCAATATACATCAACCCTAAATTATTGACACTCGACAAAATCTCTGCCTCATTTTCACTTTTAAGCGCATACTCGTTTTCATAAGTAAAGTGAGTTAATGCAGTTTTTAAGTCATCATGATTCCAGGCTATTGCCCCCAAAAACTTATGGGCTTTTGCTATACCCGAAAAATCAGATGAATAATCGGCTCGTGCTAAATAAAGTCGACACAAACTATCCGCATATGAAGCGTCAGAATATAAATTTTGTGCTGCCAGATTCAGAATAGAATCCTGAGACAAGCTCTCAGCTCTTAAAATCGAGCTTAGGGCAAGGAACAATATAAGAACGGTCGTTTTCAAGGATAAGCAGCAAAAAATCTACTTTAAAATTAACATTTCCCTGAAAATGCTCATTTCATTTCTAAAAACTGCTAATCAAAGCTATGTGCCGTCCATCAATTTCAGGCATAGTTATTGAACATTTTCATCACAAAAAGCGTTTTTTTTAGTTATATTATAAAGTAGTTTCGAAAAACTATTCAATCACTTTACAACAAATCATAAAACAGATAATTATATTTAACCATATGCGAAGATTATTTTTAATTGCTGTCCTAATTGGTTCTTTCACCACTTTTGGACAATACGAGGAAGAGAGCACAACACAAAAGTTTGAGGAAGTCTTTAATTATCTGAAACGCTATTATGTGGACGACTTTGAAGGAGACAAAATAACAGACGCGGCTATTGTGGCCATGTTAAAAGAGCTAGATCCGCATACCTATTTAATCCCAAAAGAAGAGGTTCAACGATCAAATGAAAAGATTAATGGGAGTTTTGTTGGAATTGGAATTCGATTCCAGATTATGGACGACACTCTGACAGTTGTTAATACGATAGAAGGTGGTCCTTGCGAAAAAGTTGGAGTTAAAGCCGGAGATAAAATCGTAGAGATTGATGGTGAGAATATTGCCGGAATTGGCTTAAAAAATTCGGGAGTTAGAGAACGTTTATTGGGAGATAAAGGAACTTTGGTTGTTTTGGGGATCGAACGAAAAAGGGAAAAAGACATCATTAATTTTGATGTTCACCGCGATAAAATTCCATTGTATAGCGTAGCCAGTAGCTATATGGCGACGGATAAAACAGGTTATATAAAAGTGACCTCTTTTTCCAGAACCACACCAAAAGAATTAAGAAATGCTCTGGACAAATTAAAAAAGCAAGGAATGAAAAATCTCATTCTGGACTTACAAGGAAATGGCGGTGGATTATTACATGTAGCTAAATACATGTGCGATGAGTTTTTGTCGGAGGATAAGTTGATTGTTTATTCTGAAGGACGTTCACAACCTCGAAATGACATGATTGCTGATGGAAAAGATTCCTATGGTCGTCCTTATAATGGTGATGGAAAAGGAGCCTGGGAAAAAGGAAAGCTGGTTGTTTTGGTAGATGAGAACTCCGCTTCAGCTTCGGAGATTGTATCAGGAGCTTTACAGGATTGGGACAGGGCTTTTGTTGTGGGTCGACGAACTTTTGGTAAAGGATTGGTTCAACGTCCTTACGATTTGAGTGATGGATCTATTATGCGAGTGACCATTGCTCGTTATTATACTCCGTCGGGGAGATTCATTCAAAAGCCTTACGATGATGGTGTTGATGCTTACAGAGAAGATCCAATTAATCGATATAAAAATGGAGAATTGATGCACGAAGACAGTATCAAAGTAGCTGATTCACTCAAGTTTAAAACCTTAAAATTAGGCCGAACAGTTTATGGAGGCGGAGGTATTGTTCCTGATGTATTTGTTCCATTAGACACCTTACAATTCTCAGAAATGTATCGAGACATTAACCGTAAAGGATTGATCAATACTTTCACTTTTGATTACGTTGATGACAATCGAGAAGCACTAAACAAAGAGTACAAAGATTTTGACAAGTTTGAACGTGATTTTGCGGTTCAAGGGGAAATCATGGACTCCTTTTGGAAAGCGGTAAAAGAAGAAGGAATTGAATACAGCGAAGAAGACTATAAAGTTTCGGGGAATTTAATTGAGACTTTGATCAAAGCGCGCATTGCTTCTAATTTTTACGGAACCGAAAAGTACTACCCTATTTTTAACAAAGCTCAAAATGAAATTTTCATCAAAGGGTTGGAGGTCATCGAGAATAAATCTTACAACGATTTAGGATTAGATTATTAATTTTGTAGTCGTTAACAAATTTTGAATTAAAAAATAGTACAAATCAAGATGACATTGCGACACTTACCATTGGGAATTTTGTTTTTAAGCGGATCGATCTTAACCGCTTGTGGAGGAGAAGAAACTACGTCAAATGAAGCTAATGAAGGAACAAGTTCAATTGTTGCGACAACAGATCCAGAAGAAGTTGAAACCAACAATGACCGTTTTGAACAAGCTGCCAAGAGTTACACCAGTAACGATGTAGAAGAGTCTGATGAGTTAACCGAAATCAAATATCTTGAAACTAAACACGAGTTTGGAAACGTATTTTTCCCAAGTGATAACTTATACACCTTTAAGTTTCAGAATGTTGGTAAAAACCCACTGATCATTTATGATGCAACAGCTTCTTGTGGTTGTACGGTTCCAGATCCACCAAAAGAGCCAATTGCTCCAGGACAATACGGTGAATTAGACGTTATTTTCCGACCTAAAAAAGGACAAATCGGTCAACCAGTAACAAAACGTATTACGGTTACTGCTAATACTGATCCTAAAGAAACTTATTTGGAGATTAGCGCATCGGTAATTGATGCGATGTAATTCATTGTCTAGCTAGACAATTTCCATCTTCTTCAATAAAAAGGATGCATTCATATTTTGACATACACCTTCTTTAAGTCGATAGTCAAAATGTAATTCATCATTCTTTATTTCTGCATCAAAGTAGTAGTTAAAGATTTCTTTGTTTTCTTCTTCGAGTTGGCACAAGCTAAGATCGTGTGTGGCAATGATTCCGGTTGAATCGGATTCCAAGAGTTTTTGGACAAATTTCTTAGACCCCTTTTCTTTATCTACACTGTTGGTTCCTTTGAGAATTTCATCCAAAATGATAAAATATTCATCGGTTTTAATTTCCTCTACAATAAATTTCAGCCGCTTAAGTTCTGAGAAAAAGTACGATTCATCCTTCATTAATGAATCTGTTGTTCTCATGCTTGAAATCAACTTAATAGGCTTATAAATGAAGTGTTGTGCGCAAATTGGCAATCCATTATTAGCCAAAACAATATTTACTCCAATAGTTCGTAAAAAAGTACTTTTCCCGGCCATATTGGCCCCTGTTACAATAAAAAACTCCTCTCTCTTAATACTAAAATCGTTGTCTATTCTGTTTTGAGGGCTTAAGAGAGGATGCCCCATTTGAGTTGCCTCAATTAAAGCTCCATCAGCATCAGAAATCTCTGGATAAATATGAGCAGGATGGTTAAAAGCATAATTCGCTAAAGAATTGTAAGCGTGGAAATTATCAATGGCATCAAACCAATTTTCAACGGTTGTTTCAAAGCTTTTAATCCACCGTTCAATTCGCCAGGAAAAGCGTAAATCCCACAAGGCAAATCCATTCGCAAAAGGGGTAAACAAAATGTTATTTCGTTGATCTAAACTGTTTATTTCTCTTGATAATCCAGCTAAAATGGCCGATGCTTTTTTATCTCCCTCCTCTATTCGCTTCTTTTCTTTTTGCAAAATTTCAGATTCAAAATCAGTATTCTCAATGAATTGTAAAAGTTTTGAAAACTGGCTTAAAGTATCTTTGGTTTTAGATGCTGTATGGTAAAGTTTGGAAATCCGTTTAAAATAAATTCCGGTAATTGTTGCACCTAAAAAGAACTGCAGTAAAACATAATGTCCTCCAATAATCGAAAAGGCATACAGGCCTAATAAAGTCATCGAGCAAACAAAAAAGATAATAGGGAAAAAACGGAACAAATTTGGGATAACCGCTTTGTAATTTTGTACCCAAGATGAAATAACCGAAGATTCTATTTGCTGATCAATTAAAGCTGCTGTGGCATCAAAATCCTGCCGCCATTCAGCTTTTTGAGCCAACTCTTGAATGGCTTCCTGCTTTTCTCTGATTTGATCAATGCTATTTGAATTAAGTAAATCGGCTAAGCGTTTACGAGCGGTTTTTAAAGGAGTTCGATTGATAATTTGAAAAACAGATCCCTGCCCAAATAAATCAATATCCTGATTAAAATGATGTTCTTCACCAATGAATTCAGTTCCAGTATCTAAATCAGATAAATCTCCCTCAAAAATACGCAACTCCTTTTCATTAATGGAGATACGTTCCTCTAAAAATCGCTTGTGCAATCGTGCATTAACGCTTCTCGAAACCAAGAGTAAAAAAGAAGTAATTCCAACGACCAAAATGAGGACAATGGCCAAATTAGAATGAGATAAAAAATAGAGTCCCAGACCCATTCCTAAAAAAACAGCTAACCTTAACATGGCCAAAGCCAATGCTTTTCGCTTTACTGCAACTAATTCGGTCGATAAGTTTGAAATACGGTTTCGATAAAAGTCTTTTGGATTATTTTCCATCTTTAGTTTGTGTCTACTTACAAATTCATTCCTAAAACACAAACATCATCAATTTGATCAAAACCATCCATCCAATTATCAAAAATTTGTTCCAATTTTTGATGTTTTAACAATGCATCTTTCTTCTCCAGGCTAATAAGACTCTTTTTTAAGTTCTTTTGTTTGAACTTTTTTCCATTAGCTCCTCCAAATTGATCAGCAAAACCATCTGAAAAGAGGTAAATAGAGTCTCCCTTTTGAAGTGTCACTGTATGAGATGTAAAAGGCTTTGGATTAGGATAATTAGCTACTGGTTGACGGTCAGCCTTCCATTCCAGTAATTTATTGTTTCGAACAATCCATAGAGGATTATTTGCCCCCGAATAAACCAATTCATTTCCTTTTAGTCGGCAAAGAGCGATATCCATCCCATCCTGAATCATTTCCTGGCTTTTTGAGAATTGAGCGATGACAATTTCCCTCACTTTGTTTAGGATATCGGCAGGTTCTTTCAGAAAAAATTCTTTCACAGCTCTGTCAAGGGCATTGTTGCAAATCATACTTACCAAAGCTCCCGGAACCCCATGACCTGTGCAATCGGCCACAGCAAAGAAAAGACAATCATCCTCAATATCACATTGCGCAAACCAGTAAAAATCTCCACTCACAATATCTTTTGGACGAAATAAAATGAACATATCCTTATTCAAGGAAGCTAAATAATCATCAGGAGGTAAAACAGCATCCTGCAAATGTTTAGCGTATTCAATACTATGAATGACCTCTTTATTTTCTTTCAGCTGGCCAATCATTGTGTTGGTATAATGGGCAATTTGACCAAACTCATCATTAGAAAAAATACCCATTGAGGCATTTAGATTTCCTTTAGAAACTTCCGAAAGCACCTTCTTTTGCTTATTAATCTGATTAGACAAATAACGTGAGAACAAGAGTATGATAGCTGTAAAATAAGCTATGAATATCACTGCTACAAAGCTTACCTCAACTCCAATTTCACGCAAGGCCATTCCTAAATCGGCAAAATTATTTTCAAACAACCAACGTATATCTTTCACTAACAAAAGAATCAAGACGCTCAACCCCAACCCTATAGTAACCAGCACAAAAATCAACAACCCTTGTGCTACTTTTACCTGATTTTCTCTTAAACGCTCAACCGAAATTTCAATATTGCTATTGATAAAAACAATGTGTCGGGCAAAAAATAAAACACTAGCAGACAAAAAACCAACGGCTAAATTTCCGATAATCAACTTAAATCCACTTACAAAAGGAAACTCGAAGAATAAAGCATTATAAGTACCTATCAAAATACCTATTAGCGCAAACATGATAGTATCTTTAACAATGTTTATCCGAGACAATAAACGTTCATCATTAGCATGGAAAAGAGGTTTATGTAGTCCCCACTTTAATCCAAAAGCTACAACAGAGGCAGCAAAAAGCGACGTTAAAATTTGACTAGTCGTTTGCCCCTCAACATATGGACAAACTTCAACCGAATAATACAACTGAATGATGATATTCAGTATGAGCAAAATAGCGGTCCACTTTATGTCAGCTTTCTGAGGAAAGGAATTATTCATGGTGTTATAACCTTAGACGTCTAAGACAGAAAAAACTATCGAATTATTTTATCAGATTTAAGTAGCTGATTGATTCTTAATAATTCTCCAGAACAAGGAAGGAAAAAATCGTTTAATATAAACAGCATAAATTTCCTTATTTCCGATTAAAATTGATTTCCTATTCTTGATAACAGCCTTTAATAATCGTCTGACACATTCCTCAACAGGCATTCCGGTTTCCTGATTATGATCCATTTTACCATGCGCTTCTCCTGCCGAATTTAGAGCTGACTTTGAAATTTCAGTATTAATTTTACCGGGATAGGCAATGGTTACTTTGATGTTATTATCAGCTTCTTCTAACAACAAACTTTCATAAAATCCTTGCATAGCATGTTTAGAAGCAGCATAAGCCGAACGTAAATAAAACCCAAATTTCCCAGCAATACTTGACATAGCAATAATGTGACCACTCCCCTGTTTTCGCATATAGGGTAAAACGGCTTTAGTCAAAGCTATATTTCCGAAATAATTGATTTCCATAATTTTCCGGTCCACATCCTCAGAGGTATCAAATGCCTCTCCTCTTTGGCTCACTCCTCCATTATTGAATAAGTAATCAATGGCTCCATGCTCTTCATAAATCCCTTTGGCTATCTCTTTAAAGTTTTCCTGCTGCACAAGATCCAACGGAACAATTTGCGATCGCTCAGGATTTGCCAGACTTTGCTGAACTTTCTCCAACAGATCCTCCTTCCTTGCTGATAAGATGACAATAGCTCCTGCTTTATTCATTTGACGTGCAGTTTCTTCCCCAATTCCAGAAGAAGCTCCAATTACCCAGGCCACTTTGTCTTTAAACATCTACAAATAATTAAATTTGTACGAAAATACACATTCCCTTTAACTATTACACCGTGAGTCTTTTTAGACCTCCAATATCAAACTATGAAAACCACTTTGATCGTGAAAAGCTCAATTTGAGCTGGAATACGGCGCTTTGGATTTCCTTGATTTTTTTCGTTCTAAGTGTCTATCGCACAATTATAGGTAACGCTAATCTTTTCCCGGTACTAACAGGTTTCGGTGTTGGGCTAAGTGCTCTAATTCTAATTAAACTTACTAAAAAGTTCACACCTATTTCGTGGCTAATTCTTATCGCAGCTACTGTTATTTGTCAATTGGATCTTTTTGTTATCAAAAACTCCGAACAAATTGTACATATGGTGTGGATTATAGCAACTGCCGTTTTCATTTTTTACACCTTAAATTGGAAATGGGGAATTGCTTTCCTGACTACTAATCTTGTTGGTTTATTTATCAAAATATCAATCACTACCCGTCCAGAAGCTATCGAACTTATTGACAGAAACATTTCGGCTCGTTTTGATCTTTACCTTAATCTATTCTTAGCTTCTTTCATGATTTGTTATCAGGTTATAAAGATTATTCAATCTTCACAAAAGGCTGAACAAAACTCTAAACTTGCTCGAGAAAAGCTAATGGAGCAAAATCAAATTGTACAATCACAGAACGAGGAAAAAACGGTAATGCTTAAAGAAATTCACCATCGAGTAAAAAATAACCTTCAGGTGATTACCAGCCTTCTTCGTTTACAATCAAGGGAAATAAAAGATGTTGCCGCAGTTGAGCATTTTAGAGAAGCCATGAACAGGGTAATGGCTATGGCTCTCATCCATGATAAACTTTATCAGTCTGAGGATCTTTCCAAAATTAAAATGCAAAGCTATTTACAGCATTTATCCAATGACTTAATTACATCATACTCAATAGAGATACCTGTAACGGTTGAAATAGAGTCGGAAGTTGAGTATCTAGTCCCCAAATCTTTAGTGAGTGTAGCATTATTATTTAATGAGCTAATTTCAAACACACTCAAACATGGATTGCAAGGCCAAGACGAAGGAGAAATCTGCATAAAAATTAACATGGTAAGTGCTAAACAAATTGAAATGCATTATTCCGACAATGGTAACTGGAAAACACCAGACAGAGAAGACTCTTTTGGGCTTGAACTCATCGAGACACTAACCAATCAGCTTATTGGAACATTTGAGCGAGATACACGAAATGGTACTCGATATCACTTTGTTTTTGAAATTGAAGAATAAGCTTTTCGTTTCATTTTAATAGAGGATTTACTAGCTTTGTAATGTGAGCGAAATTACCATTGCAATAGACGGATATTCTTCTTGTGGCAAAAGTACCTTAGCCAAAGAAATTGCAGCAAAACTCAACTATATTTATGTTGATAGTGGAGCAATGTATAGAGCTGTAACACTTCATTTGATGAATAAAGGCCTGATTAAAGATGGACACTTTATTGAAGAACAGGTGATTGAAGAAATGAAGAAGATCACCATTGGTTTTCATCATAATCCCAGCGAAAAACGATCGGAGACTTTATTAAATGGTGTAAATGTTGAACAAGAAATCCGAAATCCGAGAATTACTAAACGGGTAAGTGCCGTAAGTGCCATTTCAAAAGTTCGCGAAAAACTGGTAGCCATTCAACAAGAAATGGGTAAAGAAGGTGGAGTTGTAATGGATGGGCGCGACATTGGTACTGTTGTTTTCCCCAATGCGGAAATCAAACTTTTCATGACGGCTTCTAACGAAACCCGAGCGCAAAGAAGGTATGATGAACTAATTGCAAAGGGAGAAAAAATAAGCCTCACAGAAGTCAAAAAAGGATTGGAACGGAGAGATTACCTGGATATGAACCGATCTATCAGTCCATTAAAAAAAGCCGCTGACGCCATTGAAATTGATAATACCGAATTAGATCGGGAGCAACAATTGGATGTGGCCCTTCAACTTATTTCAGAAAAAATCAAAGAGCAAAGCTCGCTGGCTTAATTTGGGAAAAAGGACATTTTTTTTTCAGCTTTGTTATTGAAAGTTTGTTATTTTTGCTCCCACCAAATAATCAATAAAAATGGTTGAGAGCAAAGTTTTCGATATATTAGGAAGTGAGGCAGAATCCTTGCTTCAGCATGAATGTAAAACAATTTCTAAAGATCTTCTTCATCTTCCGGGACCGGATTTCGTTGATCGAAGTTTTGGACCTACAAACCGAAACCCACAAGTTTTAAAGAGCCTTTCTGCTCTTTATGACCACGGACGTCTAGGAGGGACAGGATATGTATCTATACTTCCTGTTGATCAAGGAATAGAACATTCTGCAGGTGCATCTTTTGCTCCAAATCCAATTTATTTTGATCCTGAAAACATTGTCAAATTGGCAATTGAAGGAGGATGTAATGGTGTTGCTTCAACTTTTGGAGTTTTAGCTGCATGTTCAAGAAAATATGCCCACAAAATTCCATTCATTGTAAAGTTAAACCACAATGAATTTCTTTCTTATCCAAATACATTTAACCAAATTGAGTTCGGATCGGTAGATGAGGCGTGGAATTTAGGAGCAACTGCTGTTGGAGCAACAATTTATTTTGGATCTCCAGAATCAGAAAGACAAATTATTGAAATTGCTCAGGCTTTTGAAAGAGCTCACGAATTGGGAATGGCAACTATTTTATGGTGCTACCTCCGAAATAGTGACTTCAAAAAAGACGGAGTAGATTATCATACTGCAACTGATATCACTGCTCAGGCAAATCACCTTGGAGTGACAATTGGAGCAGACATTATCAAGCAAAAATTACCAACCTTAAATGGTGGTTATAACGCCATTCAATTCGGAAAAACTCATCCAAAAGTATATTCTGAATTGACAACTGATAACCCAATTGATTTGTGTCGTTATCAAGTTGCCAACTGTTATATGGGTAGAAACGGACTCATTAACTCTGGTGGTGCATCAACAGGTAGCGGAGCTTCAGATATGGAAGAAGCTATTACTACAGCTATCATCAATAAAAGAGCCGGTGGTCATGGTTTGATCTCAGGACGTAAAGCATTCCAAAAGGACATGAAAGATGGTGTTGAACTATTAAACGCTATTCAGGATATCTATTTGGACGAATCAATCTCAATTGCTTAATTGAGCGATTGACCTAACAACTTCTTATTATGGGATGGTTTAAGAGACAGAAAGAAGGAATATCTACCTCAACAGCAGATAAAAAAGAAACACCAGAAGGGCTATGGTACAAGTGCCCGAAATGTAAATCTGTAATTCCGTCAGAAGAACACAAAGCGGTTCTTTCAGTGTGTTCAAACTGTGGACATCACGAACGTATCGAAGCTGCAGAATATTTTGAGATTTTCTTCGACAGTAAAAAAGGGACCGAATTTGCGCGTGGATTATCTTCAGGAGATCCATTGAAATTTGAGGACACTAAAAAATATACAGATCGTGTTAAAGCCGTTCAGGAGAAAACAGGATTGAAAGACGCGATTAGAGTGGCTCATGGTAAGATGAACGGTGAATCTATCGTTATTGCAGCTATGGATTTTTCATTTATCGGAGGGTCAATGGGGTCTGTAGTAGGTGAAAAAATTGCCCGTGCAGTAGATAAGGCGATTGAATTGGAAGCTCCATTCATGATTATTTCAAAGTCAGGTGGTGCTCGTATGATGGAAGCTGGAATTTCATTAATGCAATTAGCTAAAACATCAGCTAAACTCAATCAGCTTTCAGCGGCTAAACTTCCATACATTTCTTTATTAACGGATCCAACAACTGGTGGAACAACTGCTTCCTTTGCAATGTTAGGAGATGTGAATATTGCTGAACCAAATGCATTAATTGGTTTTGCAGGACCACGAGTTGTAAAAGAAACAATTGGTCGTGATTTGCCTGAAGGTTTTCAAAAATCAGAATTTGTTTTAGAACACGGATTCTTGGATTTCATTGTAGAAAGAAAAGATTTAAAGGAAAAAGTAAGTCAATTTATTGCCATGGTAAAAATGGAAGCTTAGTTTTTCTAGGCTTTAATTTAAATTAATGGTTAAAAATTCTTTGAATTATAAATAAGTACTTAACTTTGCCGCGAATTACATAACAATCATTGAAATAATATTTGCATGTATTTAGACAAAGAAAAAAAGAAAGAAATCTTCACGAAACACGGAAAAAACGCTGAAGATACAGGTAGCGCAGAAGGACAAATTGCATTGTTTAGCTACAGAATTGCTCACTTAACTGAGCACTTAAAGAAAAACCGTAAAGATTACGGAACACAAAGAGCTCTTCAACTTTTAGTAGGGAAAAGAAGAAGCTTGTTAGATTACTTGAAAGCAAAAGATATCGAAAGATATAGAGCTATCGTTAAGGAACTTGGTCTGAGACGATAAGTTTGAAAAATTTTATTAAAGAGGGGGCAATTGGATTTCGTATTCGATTGCCTTTTTTATTGTTATAAGCAAAGAACAAAAAAGACATTATTTAATCAATCAACAAGAAAGGGATAAAAGAAGCCCCCTTTCACAATACATACAACTATGAATGTAATAACAAAAACAATTGACGCCGGAAACGGAAGAGAAATTTCCGTTGAAACAGGGAAGTTAGCTAAACAATCCGACGGTTCAGTTGTAGTAAAATGTGGTGGAACAATGATTCTAGCCACAGTTGTTTCTTCACAAGAAGCAAAAGATGGAGTAGATTTTCTGCCCCTTACAGTCGATTATAGAGAAAAATTCTCGGCAAATGGACGAATTCCGGGAGGATATTTAAAAAGAGAAGGACGACCTTCTGATGATGAGATTTTGGTCATGCGTTTGGTTGACCGTGCTCTTCGTCCACTTTTCCCAGATGATTATCATGCCGATACACAATTGATGATGCAATTAATCTCCATGGATGGAGTAAATATGCCTGATTCATTGGCTGGTTTTGCAGCTTCTGCTGCAATTGCGATTTCTGACATTCCATTTAATGGACCAATGTCTGAAGTTAGAGTAGGACGCGTAGACGGAAACTGGGTAATCAACCCAACTTATGAAGAGTTTGCTCAATCAGATGTAGATGTAATGATTGCAGGAACTGCCGATAACATTGTGATGTTAGAGGGAGAAATGCACGAAATTTCAGAAGCTGAGATGGTTGAGATTATCAAAGTAGCTCACGAAGCAATTAAAAAGCAATGTGCTTTTCAGTTGGAATTAGCTGCAGAAGTTCCAAAATCTCAAACAAAAAGAGAATATTGCCACGAAGAGCACGATGATGCAATCCGTGAAAAAATTCATACAGCTGTTTACGAAAAATGTAAGGAAGTGGCTCGATTGGGATCAGATAAAGATCAAAGAGCTGAAGGTTTCCGTGCTATTTATCAAGAATATGTAGACGGTTTATCAGAAGAGGAATTAGAAGCAGAATCTTCATTCATTTCAACTTATTTCAATAAGGCGAAAAAAGAAGCTGTTCGACGAGTAATGCTAGATGAAAGAAAGCGTTTAGATGGAAGAGCATTTAACGAAATTCGTCCAATTTGGTCAGAAGTGGATTATATTCCTGCTGCTCACGGTTCAGCTATTTTTACCCGAGGTGAAACTCAATCATTAACTACTTTAACTTTAGGTGGTAAATTGGATGAGCAAATGATCGATAATGCTGAAGGAAAACGATTCGAGCGATTCTTACTTCATTATAACTTCCCTCCATTCTCAACTGGAGAAGCTCGTCCTATTAGAGGAGTTTCGCGAAGAGAAATTGGTCATGGTAACTTAGCCTTAAGAGCATTGAAAAATATGCTTCCGTCAACAGATGAATCACCATATACAATTCGATTGGTTTCAGATATTTTGGAATCAAATGGATCTTCATCAATGGCAACGGTTTGTGCAGGAACAATGGCCTTAATGGATGGAGGTATCAACATGAAAAAACCAGTTTCAGGAATTGCTATGGGATTGGTAACTGATGCTGATGGAAAATACTGTATCCTTTCAGATATCTTAGGAGATGAAGATCACTTAGGAGATATGGACTTTAAAGTTTGTGGTACAGCAGATGGAATCACGGCTTGTCAAATGGATATCAAAATTGACGGTTTATCATATGAGTTGTTGACAGAGGCTCTTGAGCAAGCAAAAGAGGGAAGAATGCACATTCTTGGAGAAATCTTAAAGACAATTGATTCTCCTCGAACAGATCTTAAACCTCATGCTCCAAGAATTGAAGGATTCAGAGTTCCAAATGACTCTATTGGTGCAATCATCGGACCTGGTGGTAAAATCATCCAGGAGATGCAAAAAGAAACCAATACAACTATCACCATTGAAGAAGATGAAGAAACTGGAGAAGGAATTGTTCAAATTTTGGCGGACAATGGAGATAATATGGCTGAAGCAGTTAAACGAATTAAATTAATCGCTTTCCCTCCAACCGTTGAAGTTGGTCAGGAATATGAAGGAAAAGTAAAATCAATTCAATCTTACGGTTGTTTCGTTGAAATCCTTCCTGGAACTGATGGATTGATCCATATTTCGGAATTAGAACATCGTCGACTTGAAAAAGTAGAAGACGTAGTGAAAGAAGGTGATATTTTGAAATTTAAGGTAATCTCACAAGATCCTAAAACGAAGAAATACAAACTTTCAAGAAAAATTCTTCTTCCTAAACCAGAAAAGAAAGAAGCTCCAAAATCGGCTGAATAGTCCATTTTTAGAGATAGATTTTAAGCCCCTTATCCTGAGGATAAGGGGCTTTTTAATTTTCTAACACTCAGAACCGTTCATTCCAATATTTCCCAATAAACCGATTCTTGAGCTAAATCACTCAATGTGTTTTTCAATTCTGAAATCATCCTTTCTAATTGATTGATTTCAGCTTACACCAAATAACGTCTTTGCCTAAGAACAGTCAATTGCCTGTATGTAATTAGTCGAATCTCCAAAACTTCTATTGTTTCAAAAATGTTTGATTCTTCCAACAGTTGATGAAACACTGTGTTTTCCTGCTTTTTTGTCATCTCTTCTATTTTTTATTTGAGACAACACCACTGTGTATTGAACAACAGAACAAGACATTTGGAGAAAAAACATTCGCATGAATGGAGTTTTTCCCCAAATTTC
>JAKSBJ010000157.1 GCA_022361195.1 Flavobacteriales bacterium | reverse complement strand
ATAGAGAAAAGTCCATCAACATCTGTTTGGGCAAATAAGTTTGGCCCGACTACAACCACTTTCGCAAATGGAATGGCGTTTCCATCTTTTTCACTTCTAACAACTCCTCTAATCGTTCCCTGAGAAAAAGCAAAATTCAGGCTAAAAAGACATACAAATAATAAAAGTAATTTTCTATGCATACGTTCCGTTTAAATCCAGTGGTATAAGGCATCCCAAATATAGAACATTTAAAAGGATTGAAAGCTAAAAAAGAAAATTGCTTATTGAAGTGTATGGATTCCCGGATTAACGGTTAAAATTTGTTAAAAAAGCAGCCTTAATGTAAAAGGCGGTAAATCAGTTCTTTCATCAATTCGGCATCGTTTGAACCAACCGCGCCCACCCCTTTAGCCATTAGGTCATACTCCCTTAAAATGCTGAAGTTTTTAGAGATTTTTTTAGCCGGATGTTTTCCTTTATGCAACAAAAGTTCTTTTGCCGGATAAGGGTGAATTTTTAAGATAGATGCCAATTGACGCGGATCATTAGTTTTGGCGAAATGAGCCCGGAACAAACGGGTATAAAGCGAGTGTAAATTTGCCAGGACAACCGTTATGTGAGTTGCCTTTGGGTTTTGACCAAAATAACGGATGATCTTATTGGCTTTTAAGATGTCTTTTTCCAAAACGGCATTCACCAACTCAAAAACGTTATAATCTTTACTAATACCAATGTGTTCCTCAACGTGCTTTTCATTGATTTGTTGACCTTCATCCAACAGAATGAAGAGCTTCTCTAACTCATTGGCAATTCGAGACAAATCATTTCCAATAAACTCATCAATTAAGGCTACCGCCTTATCAGTTATCTGATATTTATTGTCTTTGACAAAATCCCTGATCCAGGTGGTTAATTGATAATCTTTTACTCCTTCCGATTCAAAAATAACGGCTTTCTTTTTCAGAATTTTGAAGATGCGCGAACGCTTGTCAAACTTCTTGTATTTATGAGCAAAGATGAGAACTGTTGAAGCCGATGGTGACTCAAAGTACTTTTCAAAATCTTCCCACTGGGTAATTTTTTTGTACTCCTGTGCTTCTTTAACAATGACCACTTGTTTTTCGGCCATCATAGGAAGTCGTGTAGCAGAATCAATGACATTAATAGGGGGTGTATCTTTGGCGTATAAGACCGATTGATTAAAATCTCGTTCGGACTCAGACAAAATAGAATTGGCCGCCAGATTTACAATTTTGTCAATGTAATAAGGCTCTGTCCCATGCAATAGATAAATGGGAGCTGTTTTTCCAGATTTTATTTGCTGTACGACGTCTTTATAGGTCACGACGCAATTTACTTTTTTCTGAAGAAAATGCGAATAGGAACTCCTTCAAAATTGTAAATCTCTCTCAATTTATTTTCAAGAAAACGCTTGTAAGATTCCTGAATGTATTGCGGAAGATTACAGAAAAAGGCAAAAGCAGGTGCGTGTGTTGGCAATTGCGTAACAAATTTAATTTTGATGTATTTCCCTTTAACGGATGGAGGTGGATTTCTTTCGATAATCTCTCCCATTACTTTGTTGAGCTCGGAAGTAGCAATTCGTTGTGTACGGTTTTCATACACCTCCATGGCTCTTTCTAAAGCACGGTGTAAACGTTGTTTGGTAACGGTTGATGTAAAGAGAATTGGAACATCATTAAATGGTGCTAATTGTGCTCGAATTTTTTCTTCGTATTCTTTGATGGTGTTGTTATCCTTATCCTCTACCAGATCCCACTTGTTCACCAAAACTACAATACCTTTACGGTTTTTCTCAATGACATAAAAGATGTTGAGATCTTGTTTTTGGATTCCTTCTGTGGCATCAACCATAAAAATGCAAACATCCGAATACTCAATACTTCTTACCGATCGAATGACCGAATAAAATTCAAGATCCTCATGAACCTTTTTCTTTTTTCGGATTCCGGCTGTATCAATTAAACGGAAATCAAATCCAAACAACTTATAACGTGTATCAATAGAATCACGAGTTGTTCCAGAAATTGGTGTTACGATATTACGCTCTTCTCCGGTAATGGCATTAATGAAAGATGATTTACCCACATTTGGTTTCCCAACTACCGCAATTTTTGGAATTCCCGAATCATCTTCAATTCCGTCTTCATCATAAAACTCAACCATCAAACGATCGAGCAATTCACCCGTTCCGGAACCATTATTAGCAGAGATATTAATTACCTCATCAACTCCTAAAGAATAAAATTCGGCCGAATCTAATTGACGATTGGTATTATCAACCTTATTAGCAACTAACAAATAGGGCTTTTTACATCTACGCAACAAATCCATCACCGCCTCATCCAAATCAGTTACTCCAACCGTAACATCCACTACAAACAAAATGATTGTCGCTTCATCGATTGCAATTTCAACTTGCTTACGAATTTCCTCTTCAAAGATATCTTCCGATCCCTGAACGTATCCACCAGTATCAATGACCGAAAATTCTCTTCCGTTCCACTCCGAACGACCATAAATACGGTCGCGAGTTACCCCACTAACTTCTTCAACAATAGCCGTTCTACTTCCAACCAAACGATTAAAAAGTGTTGACTTACCCACATTGGGTCTTCCGACAATAGCAACGATGTTTGACATGAATGCTTAAATTCTAATGTTATACGAAATCAGCCCGCTAGACTCATTTCAAAGCGCAAAGATACGTATCTTTTCCCTTTAGCTAAAATGTGTAATTTCTTTTGTAATTGAAGACTGGATTTAATACCCAAAGTTCTCTAGTTTCTTTTCGTTTTGTCGCCAGTTGTCATCTACCTTCACGAACAATTCGAGATGTACCTTTTTATCGACAAACTTCTCAATATCCTTGCGGGCCTCAATTCCTACTTGTTTGATTTTTTTACCCTCGTGGCCAATAATGATTCCCTTTTGAGTTTTACGCTCTACATAGATTATCGCTCTAATACGAATAATCTCCTCCTCTTCCTTATATGATTCTACCTCAACTTGTGTGGCATAAGGAATTTCCTTACGGTAATTAGTAAAGATTTTTTCCCGAATCATTTCCGAAATAAAAAAGCGCATTGGACGGTCTGTCAACTCTTCTTTATCGTAATAAGGAGGATTTTCAGGAATCAATTCCAAAATTCGTTTCCATAGAGGTTCAATGTTAAATCCTTCCAATGCTGAAATTGGCAAAATTTCGGCCTTTGGTAATAATTCATGCCAATAAGCAATACAATTTTCCATTCGCTCTTGATCACCTAAATCAATTTTATTGACAATCAAAAGGATTGGTATCTCTGTTTTTTCTAATTTCTTAAAGGTATCCTGGTGAGCTACTTCCTTTTCAAAAATGTCTGGCACAAAAATGAGAACGTCAGCATCTTTTAGGGCAGATGTGACAAAACGCATCATATTTTCGTGCAACTTATAATGTGCATCCAACACCCCTGGGGTATCTGAAAAAACAATTTGATACTCTTCATCATTCACAATTCCTAAAATTCGATGACGGGTAGTTTGTGCCTTGCTGGTGACAATAGACAATTTCTCTCCAATCAACTGATTCATCAAAGTTGATTTCCCCACATTAGGGCTTCCGATAATGTTTACAAATCCTGATTTATGTGCCATTGGGTGCAAAGATCGAAAATTAATTCCGTTCACTCGTGTAAAGTGGCTTAATTCCTAACTAAAAATCAGTGGCACATGAAAAACATTCAACCATTTGGTTTAATAAAGTTTTTTCTTCTACCTTTGTTTCAACATATAATTGGAAAAGATGAAAGCAGTAAAAGTTGAATACGTTGTGCAAGAAGAATATGCAACACAAAACAAGGAGAACATTCAAAAAGTAATGGACCAACTCAAGGCCAATCCTATTGACGGAATGCTCTACTCTACCTATGTATTGGAAGATGGGGTGAGTTTTGTTCACATAAACATTGCCAGGGATGAAGAAACAATGGCAAAATTGCAAGAAGTAGAAGAGTTTAATAATTTTAGAGCGGCCTTAAAAGCCAGTCAACCTGTTCAGCCACCCAAACAAACCAAACTAGAGTTGGTTGGAGCTGGATTTGAACTTTAATTTTGAGTAAAAAAACAGCACATATTAATACGGATAAGGTTTTTGCTGCTTTGGCAGATAAAAATCGACGAAAGATTGTGGAGATGCTTCATCAAAAGGATTCAACCTTATTGGAACTCTCCGAATCTTTTGAGATATCTTTTCAAGGCTTAAGTAAACACATCAAAATTCTGGAATCCGCCAAGGTGCTAAAGAAAACCAAAGCCGGCAAACATCGAATACTATCACTTAACCAAAAGGCATTAAAAGATGCTCTTAGGTGGATGACGCATTATTCTGATTTCTGGAATCAATCTTTTGATCAGTTAGAGCATTTAATTCAACAAGAAGATGATGGAAAAAGCAAATAGTGTTTATCTGCAGCGGGAATTTCAATGTTCGGCTCAACGTTTATTTGAATGGATGACCCAAGCCGAATTATTGGCTCAGTGGTTTGGTCCCAAAAACTGCAAGGTAACAGAAGCACGGATGGATTTGAGAGTTGGAGGCGGCTATTTTATTCGATTGGAGAGAGAAAACGGAAGTCGTTTTTCGATTCGTGGAAAGTATTTAGAGATTTCAAAACCCAAGTCTGTCCATTTCAGTTTTGCCTATGAAGGTTTAAATGGTGCTCCGCCCGAAAGTGTGGTTAAAATAACAATTGAACAATTAGATGAGCGTCGATCTTCCCTTAGCCTCATTCAAGAATTCGACAGTCGCCCGGCAGACATGGAAAAACGCACTTTAGCCTGGGAACATATGCTTTTATTAGTATCAGAATTGACAAAAGCCTAAAAATCCTCTAAATCTTTTATTCTCCCAAAGGTTGTTGAAACCAACCAATTACCTTTTTTATTTCAGTTTACCCTCAAGTTTTCTTTTTAAAAATTTGTTAAGACAAAAGAAACTCTGTATCTTTGCACCCACATTGCGAGGTGGAGCAGTTGGTAGCTCGTCGGGCTCATAACCCGAAGGTCGTCAGTTCGAGTCTGGCCCTCGCTACTAAGGAAAGCTCAGACGAAAGTCTGGGCTTTTTTCGTTTTTAAAAATCTTGAAATTTAATGGATCGTCAGTTCGTCCCTATAACCATCGGGACTGGCCCTCGCTACTAAGCAAGGCGCATCAAGATTTTTCTTTGATGCGTCTTTTTTTTGTCATTCTGTATCCCTTTGTACGTGACATCTCGCGAAAAATCGTATTCCGTTCGGGAAGATCATTTTTTGAACCTTACGTTTTTCTCCTCAATTTCTCAAAGCCCATATTTAGTGAGTTCCAGAGAATATTATAGCACATTATCAGATAGTGATAAGTACCCACTTCTGATGAACACCGAAGGGTATTTAAAGCAAGTATTAGTTTTTCATGAACACCCTAATAAGACCCCTTTCTAATATCTGGAGAGGGATTTGTTTTATCAGATTTTTTTACATAAAAATCTAATGCATAAGTTTATTATGTATCTTTGTCTTATGTATAAGTCAAAACTTAATTCTGAAGCGTTCCAAACCATGTTAACTCAAAAACACAAGGAGCATAGCGCCAACAAAAGCTATCTAAAATTATTTATTTTCTTAATTTCCATAATAGCCTATACATCTTCTTTTTCCCAGACTTCGT
>JAKSBJ010000318.1 GCA_022361195.1 Flavobacteriales bacterium | reverse complement strand
TTTACTCCTACCATCATGCATTGAGGTGTTAATTCTTTCTGGAAGGCCGTTGGTCAAATAGATATAGGAACTGGTTTCGAGTACTTGTAGTTGGTTATCGAAGCCACTTTTTCCGGTGTGACTTTCCTCGATGAGTTGATCATCTTGATAAAGGTATGTGGTGAAAGGTTGGCTATTACCCGAACTTTGGTAGATTAATTGTCCCTTTTCGTTAAACTTTTTAATCTCATAGATTTCTCCTATCTCGTATTCGAATCCGCCGTTTAATTGAAGTTGGTAGTATTTTTCAGGATTAGTATAAAAATCCTCCATTAGTTTTTCATCATTAGGTACAGTACCGGGATTTAGGAATAGAGAACCATAATGCACAATCATATTACTTTCTGAATCCATGAATAACTTATAGTAAGCCTCAATATTTTTTATCTTTTCATCATTGTCATAATGAATGAATTCAATTTGTAAAAGAGAATCCGCTTTATTGATGTAACGACTTGTTTTAGTCAGTTGTGAAATTTCGGATAGGGGGTGAGGGTAATCGTATTGATGAATGAGTGAAGTATCACCTTGCTTTAAAATATTAAACCGGCTTCTTTTTATGAGTTCATTTTGTTGGTCATAAATGAGCTGAAAGTAGTGTGAAGAATCTATAAACTTCCATTCATAACGACGGGAAAAATTAGTCGTGTCTTTTGACTTAAAGTTGATTTGTTCAATGCGTTTGCCTTCTTCATTATACCGAAAATGGCTAGTTTGAAATTTGCCAGTGTAAGAATATCCTAAGCTTGTTTGTTGTCCCTTTTGGTTCAACTCTATGATTTTGTTTAAAGTGGTGTCCGTTCCCTGAACAATTTTTATGGTGACTTTTTTTAGTCCTAATTCTTTTGCCTTTGCTTCAAATAGCGAATCTAAAATTCTGTGACTGTAGGCATTGGTTTGAGAAAAAATCAGGAATAAAACGAAAGTAAAAAGTAGTTTGTACATGGTTTGTCCAATTGTAATCACAAAAATGAGAATAACGTTACAAAAAATGTGCCTTTCTTTTGAATTGAAAGATGAAAATGATGACAGATGGTTGTTGTCGTTTTGACCTTGATGATTTTAAGAGAATGTATCTCAAAAAATATTCGAATTAGGCATTGATTTAAGGGCGAAAATCGAAAATCAAATGCTTTTACCAGACCACTTATTAACTAGAACCGACCACTTGCCAAATAGACGTTTTTTGTTGATTATCAATAGAGATGGTTGCTCTACATTTAAGAAAAATGAGTCACATGAAGCCACTCTTATTATTGACGATGATGATGTCAATTGTATCGATATCTCAAACTACTGTTACCCTTCAACCGGGAAGCTCCGGTAAAGATGCTATGGTGGTAGGTCATCCTACTTATGCGAACACAAACTACGGAAGTCTTACACAACATCAAATACAATATTGGACCATTTCTGGTTCAACAATGACGAAGAGAAATTATTTGGAGTTTGACTTGAGTTCAATTCCTGAAAACGCTATAGTTCTAAGCGCGGATTTGACACTTTACGGACAATCTTTTCAAACCATTCTTTCAGGAAGTAACGCCTTATATATAAGAAAGGTCACTGAGTCATGGGATGAGAGTACTTTAACATGGAACAATAAACCTGCTTCTACATCAACTGGTCAAATAAGTGTAGCTCATGCAGGTAATTCTACCGCAAACGATGTTTTTGATGTTACTGATCATGTTCAAGAGTTTGTTTCCAGGCCCTGTAACAATTTTGGTTGGGAATTCCGACTTCAAAATGAGACAACACTTTATTCAAAGCGTTTTTATTACTCAAGTGACTATACGGTAGCTTCAAAGCGTCCCAAGCTAGTTGTTGACTATATCTTACCCATGGAACTGGATGCTTACACCGTTACGCACGCCAGTTCTGGAGAATCAGATGGTTCTATAAATATTACAATGGATGAAGGAGCACCTCCTTATACTTATTCATGGACGGGACCAGGTAGTTTTACTTCTTCAAGTGAAGATATTACAGAACTTGAACCAGGAGTGTATTATTTGACCGTGACAGATGATGAAGGGTATAATTACTATGATTATTTTTTAGTAGGTAGAGAATGTGAAATAACACAAGTAGAAATTCAGCCCGATGCCAATTTTGGTATAGATGCTTATGTGTGGAAAGATAAGTCCTGTGCACTAAGTGCAAATTCAAGTTTATTCTTTTCTTATAAACATAATAGTGGGGACGTTGATCGTGGACTAATTAATTTTAGTTCAAAAGGATTAAATTCTGATACACAAATCCTGATTGCTGATCTTGACCTGGACGGGACCAGTCATTTCAATACCTATGAAGATAACACGAGTACACTTTACCGTAATACAGAAAGTTGGACAGAAGCGACTGCTGACTGGGACAATAAACCTGCTTATACTTTAGTTGATGGTGTTGCTTTAGCGAATACAACTTCCAGCGGCCAGGATTTTACCCTGGATCTTCAAACACATTTCCAATATTTTGCCAACAATCCTTCAACTAATCATGGCTTTACACTCAAAATGAATGATGAAAGTTGGAGTCACCCGACACTTTCTTTAAGCCGAATGATGTTTTATTCGAGTGATGAAGGTACCCCTTCACGACGACCAAAATTGACCTTAAGCTATTATGTCAATGGAGGGTGTAAAACTTATTATCCACTTCAGGAAAAGCTGAGTCATAATGCTTATCCCTCAGTTTCAGGAAAGCTCTATGTCAAGTATCGCGAGCGATACAGGCAGGGAATCTTAAAGTTCAACATTTACGATAAAAGCAATGCCATTGTTGTGGATGATGGAGATCTCACTATTGAAAAAATATATGGAATGAATTGGTTGGAAATTGACTTGAGTTCAGAAGGACTCATTACGGATGACCATTACATTCTTGAGGTGATCGATGATAAAGGAAATTCAAAAAGACTAAGGTTTAAGTACCAATAAAATAATTGAAAGCAGATGTATTTTAGTATTAAAAGAATTAGAGATAGTTATTGGACAAAGGGATTTTCCCTGCTAATGGGATTAAACTTGTTAGTACAACCGTTGATTCCATCGGTTTCATATGCAATAACAGGTGGCCCATCACAGCCTGAGTTTACTCAGTTTTCACCGGTTACCGCTGATAATGTGGTTGACCCATATACCGGGAACTTTCAGTACAATATTCCTTTAATGACCGTTCCCGGCCCAAATGGGGGATACCCAATTAATTTGAGTTATGCCTCGGATGTTACAATGGATCAGGAAGCCAGTTGGGTAGGATTGGGCTGGAATGTTAATGTAGGTGCTATTAATAGACAGTTGAGAGGACTTCCGGATGATTTTGATGGGGATGTAGTGAGTAAGAATGTAAACCTCAAGGATAGAGAGGTTTATTCTATGGAGGTGACGGGAAACTATAAAGAGCTTTTTGGGTCTAAGTTTTTGGGCTCGTTGGATAAAAGTTTAGCGGATTCCACTGGTATCTTAGGAAACTTCCCAAGTTCAATACGGCTTTTTTATGATAATTATAACGGTTTTGGTTATTCTTTGGGAGCGAATATTCCTGGGGTTAAACTTGTTAAGTTAGGAATGTTTAAAGAGCTTAGGTTAGGTTTAGGATTAAATTTTGATTCCCAAGGAGGTACGTCATACATGCCTAGCCTTGGGTTAACTGAATCTACAGGTGGTGTACCTATGTTTAGCTCTGGAGGGAATGTTTATTCCAAATATAGGAGTATAGGAGGAATAGGAGCAACGATTAGCAGTCGTGCGGGACTTGAGTCAATAAGGATCAATGCGAATCGGTCTAAATTCTATGGCAAAAGTGGTTTGAGTTCAAGTTTATTAGGTGCAAGTTTTCCAATGGTAGATAACGTACCTAATGTTGGTATCCAAACTAACACAGAAACGGATAAAATTGCAGTGAATATTGGCGAAGTATCTGCTCTTGGAAAAGTAAACTACCCTCTTCCATTAATCATGAACAAAACTGTAACTAGCCTGGTTTCATCTACTTTTAATGACTATGCCTATGGATATCTGAATACGGAAAAAGCTAGTGATCAATCTTTGACTGATTTTCAGACTTCTGGAAATATAATTTACAATAAAAAAGTACCCAATCTGGATCCATCTATTTTGACCTATGATATTTACAATGTTTCGGGTCAGGGTATGTCTGGAGTTTTTAGAGCCTACCGAAATGAAGTTGCCGTTTATTCGCAAGAGGAGAGTATTACAACTTCAGAAGAGTTAAGTATTGATACAGAGGCAGGAGTAGGAGCGGCATTTCATCTTGGGCTTGGAATTACGGACGGTTCAGGAATTCGGCGTAGCGGAAACTGGCAGGATGGTACAACCTCAGTAGATGGACTGGACCATGAGGGGAAACAAAGCCCTGAAGATGAACCTTACAGTTTTGTGATGATCAGTGAGAAGAATGTTCAACGCAATCAAGAAGATATTTTGGATGATTGGAACGCTGATGATCCGGTAAGAGTTCGTTTGGGTGAATACAATGGCTGGGCCAATAAGAAATTTGAAGCTGACCAAATTGAAGCTCATTCAGGATCAAGTTTTCTTTACAATCCTACTACAGGAAGTTCCAACAAAAGAACAAACCGAATTAGAAGAGAGACTTCTATAAAAGCATTAAAAGGAGATGAGGTGTATGATTTTGGGTTCAGTAAATATGTGGAGTATTATGATAAAGGAACCGGTACATGGATCGATAAAGAAATGACAGGAATAAATAGAGGACATCACATTAACGAATATTCAATTACCCAAACCGATGGTAGTGTTTACACTTATGGTCTTCCTGCTTATAATCAAACTCGGGTAGATGCTAATTTTAGAGTAGAAGAAAACGCTGAGTTGGATTTGCCAACAAGTCAAACAGGATTGGATGTTCAACGAATCACAAAAGTAAAGGT